>JARRKQ010000013.1:0-49569 GCA_037387885.1 Alphaproteobacteria bacterium
GATCGGCTGGGGTGCTGTGATGGCGTTCGCAGCGGCGCTTTGTTACGCCTGCTACGCGCTCGCCACGCGCGTCCTGGGACCGACCGAGTCGCCCGTCTCTACGGTGTTTTACACGGCCTTCGTGGGCACCGTGCCGCTCTCGGCGGCAGTGCCGTTCTTCTGGTCGACGCCGTCGGGCGCGGAATGGATCTGGCTCGCCGTGCCGGGCGTCTTAGGCGCGGTCGGCCACTACGTCATCTTCCTTGGATACCGGCGCGCGCCGGCCTCGGCGCTGGCCCCCTTCACCTACACGCACCTCATCTGGGCGGCGCTCTACGGCTTTCTGGTCTTCGCCGAGCGTCCCGATCTCTGGACCTATCTGGGGGCGGCCCTGATCGCCGGCGCCGGCATCTATGTGTGGTACCGTGAGCAGCGGCGGGCAAAGGAAGCCCCCAGTTCCCAAACGGGCAACCCGCGCGAGACAGCCCAATGACGAGCGACGACAACCGCTACGGCTGGATCATGGTGGGCGTGACGTTCGGCCTGACCGCGCTCGCCTTTGGCGGCCTGGCGGGGGTCAGCGTCTTCATTAAGCCGATTGCCGCGGAGTTCGGCTGGTCGCGCGGCGAAGTGTCGTTCGGCTACACGGCCATCGCCTTGTCGTCCGCGGTGGCCGGCCTGTTCTGGGGATATGCGGCGGACCGGATCGGCACACGGCCGCGGGCGCTGATCGCCACGGGGACGATGGCCGGCGCCCTCGTCCTGCTCAGCCGGCTGGACGCGCTGTGGCAGTTCTATGCCTTCTATTTCATCTTCGGCGCGCTCGGGCACGGTGCGTTGAGCGCGCCGCTCTATGCGGCCGGAGGCTTCTGGTTCTCGCGCAACAAGGGCCTTGCGATGGGGCTTATGGCGGCCGGCGGCGCTGTCGGCCAGGGGGTCGTGCCGTTTCTCGCCGCCATGCTGATCGTCGTCTACGACTGGCGCACCGCCTATCTGGTTATGGGCATCGCCTATGTCGTTTGCGCGCTGCCGCTGGCCCTTCTGGTGCGCGACCCACCGGCCCGGATCATGGCCAGGCAGTCGCCGGCCACCGGCCGGTCCGCCAGCCAAGACGACGATTCGCCGGTGCCGCTCAGGCCGCCGGTTGTACTCGCCTGGATCAGTGTCGCGGTCATCTTCTGCTGCGTCTGCATGGCCGTGCCCATCGTGCATGTCGTGCCAATGCTGACCGACCGCGGGATCGCGCCGCAGACGGCGGCGGGCGTTCTCTTCACCCTCATGCTCGCGGGGGCGGCGGGTCGCATCCTCGGCGGCAAGCTCGCCGACATCGTCGGGGCGTTGCCGGCCTACATGATGATGTCGCTGGGGCAGACCGTGGTGGTCGTGTGGTTCGCCTATCTCGACTGGATGCCCGGCATTTGGGCGCTCGCGGTGCTGTTCGGCCTGTTCTTCTCCGGGGTGATGGTGTCGATCCTGAACTGCGTTCGCGTCATGATCCCGGCCCGCCTCAGCGGCCGCGCGATGGCGATCGTCAGCCTGTTCGGCTGGGCCGGCATGGGGCTCGGCGGGGTTCAGGGCGGCGTGCTGTTCGATCTGACCGGCGATTACCGGTGGTCCTACAATACCGCGGTGATCGCCGGCGCGATCAACCTGGGCATCTTGAGCGCGTTCTATCTCCATCTGCGCCGCCGGACGATGGTCGCGGAAGCCTAGCAGCCCCGGCCATCAACGTCCGACCGCGAGCGCCGCGGCTCAACCGTTAGTGCGGCGCGAACTCATAGGCGCCGGCGTCGAGCTTGAGAAGCAGCAGAAGGTGGCCCTTGTTCATCGAATAGGACTGCAGGTGTTTCCAGTCACCAACCAGCCGGTCGTGCAGCGATCCGGGACCGCATTTGGCCTTGGTGAGCGCCAGGGGGCCGAGCTCGAGGTTGAGCCGCCCGTCGGTTTTCCAGGTGGCCGTGCCCCAGTTGCAATCGATGCGGATGCGCGCGCGGCCGTCCTTCTGAAAGGCGATGGTGTACTTGCCCGGGTCCTTGGGCTTCAGGATCGTGCCGGCGCTGTCTTCGTAGCGAACGAGCTGCCAGGACGTGCCCGCCAGCGTTTTGCGTTTGTCGGCCGCGTCGGCGGCCCACGCCATGGTGCCGGCCGCGAGAAAAATCGCTGCGATTACAAGGCGTTGCTTCATTGACATCATTTCCTTTCGTCTCGGCGCCAGGTCGCCGGCCCGCGCGGGCCGAGAAACCTTGCGGGGGGCCCAAGGGCGACCTTATCTTCACCCTTTAATGACTGCCCCCGCAACGGTCCCGAGCGTCGTTTTCCCTTACCGGGATTTGCTTGGAATCGAGGGGCTCTCTCCGGAGGAGATCACCCTCCTCCTCGACCTCTCCGAGAAATACTCCGACGCCAATCGCCGGCCCGGCAAGAAGCGCAAGACCATGCGCGGCCGCACGGTGATCAATCTCTTCTTCGAGACCTCGACGCGGACGCGGACCTCGTTCGAACTCGCCGCCCAGCGCCTCGGCTCCGACGTTATCAACATGCAGGTCGCCGACAGCGCCATCAAGAAGGGCGAGACGCTGGTCGACACGGCGGTGACGCTGAACGCGATGCACCCCGACGTGCTGGTCGTCCGCCATCCCGAAAGCGGCGCGGTCAAGCTGCTGTCGGAGAAGGTCGATTGCGCCGTGATCAATGCCGGCGACGGCAGCCACGAGCACCCGACCCAGGCGCTGCTCGACGCGCAGACCATTCGCGCGCGGCTTGGCCGGCTGGCCGGGATCACGGTCGCCATCTGCGGCGATCTCGCGCATAGCCGCGTGGCGCGCTCCAACATCCTGCTGCTCACCACGATGGGCGCGCGGGTGCGCGTGGTCGGCCCGCCGACGCTCGTCCCCGGCTCCTTCGAGCGGCTCGGCGTGGAGGTCCATCACGACATGGAGCGCGGCATCAAGGACTGCGACGTCGTGATGATGCTGCGCCTGCAGACCGAGCGCATGCAGGGCTCCTACGTGCCCTCGACGCGCGAGTATTTCCGTTTCTTCGGGCTCGATTACGCCAAGCTCGGCGCCGCCAAGCCCGATGCGCTGGTCATGCATCCGGGGCCGATGAACCGCGGCGTGGAGATCGACAGCGAAGTCGCCGACGACTTCGGGCGGAGCGCCATCCAGACCCAGGTCGAGATGGGCGTCGCCGTGCGCATGGCGGTCCTCAAGGTGCTGACCCGCAATCTCGAGGCGGGGCTGGCGGAGCCGCAACCATGAGCGTGATCACTAGCGGCCCGGCGGCGCGCACGGCCTATCTGAACGCCCGGCTCCTCGATCCGGCCAGCGGGCTCGACACGAAGGGCGATCTTCTGACGGTCGGCGCCGAGATCGCCGATCTGGGGCCGGGGCTGTTCAAGGACGGGACCCCGAAAGGCGCGGTGGTCGTCGATTGCGCCGGCAACTGCCTCGCCCCCGGCCTGGTCGACATGCGCGTGCAGCTGCGCGAGCCCGGCGACGAGCACAAGGAAACGATCGAGACCGCGAGCGCCGCCGCCTCCGCCGGCGGCATTACGGCGATGGTCTGTCTGCCGAACACCGATCCGCCAATCGACGACGTGGCGGTGCTGGAGTTCGTCGCCCGGCGGGCGCGCGAGGTCCGCGGAACCAAGGTCTTCTGCTACGGCGCGGCGACGCGCGGCATGGAAGGCGCGCAGCTCACCGAGATGGGGCTGCTTGCGGAATCGGGCGCGGTCGCCTTCACCGACGGCACGAACGCGATCGCCAACGCCCAGGTGATGCGCCGGGCGCTGCTTTATGCCCGCACCTTCGATGCGCTGATCGTGCAGCATCCCGAAGAGCCGACGCTGGCCAAGGACGGCGACATGAATGCGGGCGAGGTGGCGCTGCGGCTCGGCCTCTCGGGCATTCCGCCGGTCGCCGAGGTGATGATGATCGAGCGCGATCTGCGCCTGCTGGAGACGACGGGCGGACGCTATCACGTGGCGCATGTCTCGACCGCCGCGGCGGTGGAGGCGATCCGCCAGGGCAAGGCGCGCGGCCTCAATGTGACCTGCGATACGGCGCCGCCCTACTTCACCTTGAACGAGACGGCTGTGGGCGACTACCGCACCTTCGCCAAGGTCGACCCGCCGCTGCGCGCCGAGGCCGACCGCGAGGCCATCGTCGAGGGGCTCGCCGACGGCACGATCGACATCATCGCCTCCGACCACGCGCCACACGACCAGGACAGCAAGCGCCTGCCCTTCGCCCAGGCCGCGTTCGGCATCGTCGGGCTGGAGACGCTGCTGCCGCTGTCGCTGGCGCTGGTCCACAAGGGGCGGATGGGGCTGAACGACCTTCTGGCCTGTCTGACGACGAAGCCGGCCGAGCTGCTCGGCCTGCCGCTGGGGCGCCTCGCCAAGGGCGCGCCGGCCGATCTGGTGCTGTTCGATCCGGACCGCCCCTGGCGGATCGATCCCGACCAGTTCCGCTCGAAATCGAAGAATTCGCCCTTCGACGACGCGCCCGTGCAAGGCCGCGCCCTGCGCACAGTGGTCGCCGGACGGCCGCTCTTCACCTTCGACAACGTGACCGCGGCGGTCGCCTGATTTCTTGACACAGGCAGTCGGTTGCGCCGGTTTTCTGGCAAAACGGCGGCAACAATACATCCCTATAGTATATGTGCGGTCTAATTATTTTAGACCGTGCGTGTTTTATTTGTTTTGTAGATAATATTCATAACTTTTTTACCGTTATTATTCAATTAACCGTAACCCTATTTACGCGACGTTAAGGTCCGAAAGCTAAAAAAGACCGTATCCGAGAACAAACATAACAACACCGCCATGACTCTGTTGACCCCCCGTACGCTGTCCCGCGGGCTGTATTCGCGGCTGGCCGATACGGCGGGGTTAAGGCGTTCACCGGCGTTCAGGGGCGATTGTTAGACCATGAAAGTCATCGCACTAAGCTCGCAGAAAGGCGGGTCCGGCAAAACGACGCTGGCCGGCCATCTCGCCGTCGAGGCGGAACGGACCGGTTGGGGTCCGGTGGCGCTGATCGACACCGATCCCCAGGGCAGCCTGGCGGATTGGTGGAACGAGCGGCGCGCCCAGACACCGCTGTTCGCCCACACCGACATCTCGCGCGTGCGCACGGATCTGGACGCCATGCGCAATTCGGGGATCAAGCTCGTTATTTTCGACACGCCGCCGGCGATCACCGGCACGATCGAGACGGTCGTGCGGATGACCGATCTGGTGATCATTCCGGCGCGGCCGAGCCCGCACGATCTGCGCGCCGCCGGCGCGACCGTCGAGATCGTCGAGCGTTGGGGCAAGTCGTTGTGCTTCGTGATCAACGCCGCCACGCCCGGCGCGCGGATTACCGCGGAGGCCGCCATCGCGCTGTCGCAGCACGGCACCGTGGCGCCGGTGACGATCCACAGCCGCACCGACTTCGCCGCCTCGATGATCGATGGCCGCACCGCGATGGAGCTCGATCCCAAATCGGCATCCTCGCAGGAGATCACAAAGCTTTGGGAGTATTTGTCGACGCGCCTCAACAAAGGCGCCCGCCCGACCGTTCTCAACATGCAAGGCCAAGCGCCCGCGCGCCGCAAGGTATTCGGTCAGCGCGGTTTGGCCACTGCGAGGCAATCATGACCCGACGCGCCGCATCCCTCACCAGCTCGCTGATGGCCCGAAAGGGCGCGGCGGGACCGTCGCGCCTGGAGCAAGAAGAGGCCGCACACAAAAACGGCCGGCCGGCGCCGAGGCTCGTCGCCAGCACGCCGCACGTCCACAAGAAAAGCGCGCCTGCGAAGGCGCCCTCTGCGAAGTCGACCAAGGCGCAGACGCCGGTGGGCGAAGCCGCGGCCGACAAGCGCCGCTTCACGCTGCGCCTCAGCGAGGACCAGCACATTCGCATGCGTCTGGCGTCGGTGCATCTGCACATGTCGGCGCAGCAGATGGTGATGAAGGCGCTCGACCAGTATCTGGCCGAGACCGTTCCGCATATCCGCGGCGGCGACTGCGCCTGCATGGAGGCCGGCAAGGACGGATGCTTCTCGTCGCCGGATAACGAGAAAGGCTCGAAGTGATGCCTGGCGGCTTCGCCCGCAAGATCCACGAGCGGACCCGCGCCGCGCGCGAACGCAACGAACAGACGCCAAGCTCGGCCGCCGACCATCAGACCGCCTCGCTGGAAAGCGTGCCGATCCGCCGGCCACGCCTGGTCACCCGCCCGGACCAGACCACCGAATCGAACGACCTCGTGGCCTATTGGTCGCGTCTGCGCGGGCCGCGGCGCTTTCCGACCAGCAAGGAGATCGACCCCAAGATGGTGTCGTTCTTCTGGCCGTTCAGCATTCTCTTCAAGGTCACCGACGGCGGCGAGACGATCGAGATCGAGCGCTCGATCGATCCGATAAGTTCCTTCCAGGGCGGGCTTGCACGCGCCACCGGCGATGACGGCGCACCGCAATTCGCGCTCACCGAATGGATCGTCAGCGTGGCCCGGCACGCCGCCCAGCAGCGCGAGCCGGTGACCGCGACGACGCAGATCCCCGGACCCCTCGCCAACCGGTCGTACAAGGGTGTCGCCGTGCCCTTCGCCGACGGCGACAGCATCGACCACGTGCTCGCGCATTACCTGCCGGAAGACGACGACTGAGCGGAGGTCCCGCGACGTAGCGCCGCGAGGCTGCTGCCGTGGCGCCCGAAACGGTCTAGAATGGCCGGCCTGCCCCTGCGCCCCTGCACTTTTGCGCCTATGCGAGCCGGCCGATGCCCGATCCGATTTCCTGGGAGTTCTCGTGGCCCTACCTGACGGCCGCCCTTTTGGGCGGATATCTTCTGGGCTCGATCCCCTTCGGCGTCGTGCTGACGCGGATCGCGGGCATGGGCGATATCCGCAAGATCGGCTCCGGCAATATCGGCGCCACCAACGTGCTGCGCACGGGAAACAAGGGCCTGGCGCTGGCAACGCTGCTGCTCGACGGCGGCAAGGGCGCCGCGGCGGTGCTGATCGGCTGGACCTGGGGGCCCGACACCGCGGTCGTGGCGGGCACCGGCGCGCTGATCGGCCATATGGCGCCGATCTGGTTGATGTTCCGCGGCGGCAAGGGCGTGGCGACGGCGCTCGGCATACTGCTGGCGATCGCCTGGCCGGTGGGATTGGCCGCCTGCGGGACCTGGCTCGCGACCGCGGCGATCTTCCGCTATTCCTCGCTGGCGGCCCTGGTGGCCCTGGCCGCCGCCCCGGCCTATGCCGTCTGGCTCGCCGACCCGCAGATCATGGAGCTCGCCGGGTTCACGGCCGTTCTCGTCTGGCTTCGCCACTGGCAGAACATCGTCCGGCTGCTGCGCGGCCGCGAACCTAAGATCGGCCGCAAGGAAAAGCCCGTAACAGACGGTAACAAAACCGTTTCTTAAACATTGCATTAACGCTGATTGGCCATAGTCTGGCCACGGAATTGACTAGTCTCGTCCGTCTAGCCCTGAGAGGCGCGGCGCGATAGTACCGGGCCCGGACGACCTCATCTCCTTTGGACAAGAATAGAGGACGCAATGATCGGATTGTCGAGGACACTCATTCCGGCCGCGCTCGGCGTGGCGTTTGCTTTGGTCGCAACCACCGGCATCGCGCAGTCGCGCGTGCCCTACCGCAACCAGCACCAGTTCCAGCAGGCCTTGCTGCCGACCGACACGCCGAACAAGTACAAGCTCGGCATCTGGGCCTTCAATCGCGCGAACGGGCGCATTCGCCTGTGCGTGGTGAACGAGGAGGCTGAAGCCAACGAGCCGGTGATGAAATGCTCGCCCTGGATGGGCAGCGGGCCGGCCGGCCAGTACTACCTCATGCAGATCCGCCGGCATCCGCGCCAGCCGGGCCGCTTTCGCGCCGGCTTGTGGATCCTCAACCGCCAGAGCGGACACGCGCGTGCGTGCGTCATCACCGACATGAACGATCCGACCGGTTCGCTGCGCTGCTCGAAGGTGCAATGATCGGACGCTCGCCAGGTTGAGGCGAGATTTGAGGCGGGTTGAGACGGGATCAGCAGGCCGATACACTATGAGGGCTGCGCGGCATCGCGCAGGTTTCCCGTGATCGTCGACAGCGGAGAACTCGCCCAGTGAATCGGCCAGTAAATCGGTATGTGAATCGGTCTGCCTTTCTCGTTGCTGCCATCGTTTGGGCTATCGCGTCGCCTAGCATCGCCGTTGCCGGCCCGCCCGGCGAGGACGATGCACGCTATGGTGTGGAAGCCTCAAAGAAGGGCAAGCTTCGCGAGGCGCTCGGCTATTTCAAGCGCGCGATCCAGGCCAAGGGGCTGAAGGGCTATCAGCTCTCCGCCGTTTACGTGAACCGTGGCCTGACCTACTACCGATTGGCGAAGTACCATAAGGCCATCGCGGATTTCGATACGGCGATCAAGATCCTGCCGAAGAACGCCTACGCCTACAACAACCGCGGCCTCACATACGAAAAGCTCGGCAAGCGGAAATTGGCGATCCGTGACTATCGGATGGCGCTCAAGATCGACCCGACGCTGTGGCGCACCAAGACCAACCTCGATCGCCTCGGGGTACAGCCGTAATCCCTGGCATTCCGCGCTTATTCCCAACGGATTGTTAACGCCACCGCCCCTACACTCCGGGGTATGGCAGACGGTGATCGCACATTGGCGCGCACGCCCCGCGGCGGCGCCAAGCGCGGCGGCGGGGATCCTTCGCCCGGTCTCTTCGCGCGCCTGGTCGATTGGCTCTACCGGCTGCTGAACCCGAGCGCCGAGGACCATCCCGACTATACGCGCGCCAAGCCCAAGCGTGCCCGTACCGGGCGGCGACTTGCCGAGGAAGAAGAAGTCCCCGCCGAGGACGCCGAATCGGCTCCAGTCGTCGCGGTGGATCACGATGCGGTCAACCGCATCCTCGCCACCATCCAGAAGCGCGGCATCAAGCCCACCGCCGGCAAGGTCTAGATGGTCAATCTGGGCGACGCGCGCCAGCAGGCGGGCGACCGCTGGCGCAACCTCGCCGAGCGCGCCATGGCGCTGGCGGAGATGGTGCTCTCCGACCGCCTCGATCCCTCCGACGTCTTCACCCGCTACCGCGACCACGCCTTCATCGTCGTATTCGGCGAGCTCAGCGAACGCGAGGCGGCGTGGCACGCCGAAGCGATCAGCCGCGAGATTTGTTTGCTGCTCATGCAGGACAGCGAATTCGACGACGTGCTCACGACCGAAGTCGTCACGGCGAGCATCGACAAGCTGCTGCCGAACACCGACGGCGCGACGGTCGACGATCTCGACAGTGCGCTCGACAACGAGGCCGATGCGCGCAAGATCCGGGCGGACATCGGCGCGGACTCGATCGAATCGGAGCCGCTCTCGACCACCTACCGCCCGATGCTGCACATCCCCAACCAGACGGTCGGTATCTTCGCCGGTCTGCCGCGGCGGCGTTTGCTGCGCGGCGAATGGGTGACGGGCAACGCCGCCTATCCGCAGCACGGCTCGGAGGAGCTCGTGCTCGCCATGGACCTGCTGCTGGTCCGCCGCGTCATCAAGGACGCGCAGCAATCGATCGTCAACGGCAACGAGACCATCGTCGGCGCGATGGCCAATCTGCGCTCGCTGTCGAACTCGCACCGCATCCTGCACTCGCTGACGGCGGTGAACGCACTGGTGCGCGAGCATCTGGTGCTCGAGCTGGTGGGCGTCGTGCCGACCCTGCCGGTCTCGCGCATCGTCGAGGTGGCCGGGCGTTACCGGACCTCGGTCAAGGCGCTCAACCTGCGCATCTCGCTCCTGGAGCCTGATGTGGCGCGCTATGCGCCGGTCGGCGTGAAATCGATCGGCTGCGATCTGAGCGCGCGCGAGCTACGCCGCATGAGCCCCGAGGCGATCGAAGACGCGATCGTCCGCTTCGTCCGCGGCGCGGCTGCCGGCAACATGATGGCGCATTTCTTCGGCGTCGACACCGACGAGCTCTTCGCCGCGACGGTCGCGGCGGGCGCCACCTTCGTGACCGGCGATGCGATCGCGCCCTTCACCAACCGGCCGACCGCGCCGTTCCGCTTCGACCAGGAAATACCCGAGGCGAGCTGAACCGCAGGCGGGCCTGCAGACCGGCATGTAAGCTGATCGGGGGGCTTGACCCCTCACGTGCGCGCGGGCATAGCTGCGCCCCGTGACCTTGCAGAACCGGCAACGACTCAACCGATCCGAGCAGGCCGACTGGCTGCGTTTGATCCGCAGCGAGAATGTCGGCCCGATCACGTTTTTTCATCTCGTGCGGTATTACGGCTCGGCCGGCGCGGCGCTGGAGGCCCTGCCCGCGCTGGCGGCGCGCGGCGGCAAGCGCAAGATCAAGATCTGCCCCAAGGACGTTGTCGAGCGCGAGCTGGCGCGGATCGAGGAGATCGGCGCCACGCTGATCGCCCACGGCGAGCCCGACTATCCCCGCGCGCTGGGGGCGATCGAGGATGCGCCGCCGCTCATCATGCGCCTCGGAGACGGAGCACTGCTCGAACGGCCGCTGGTGGCGATCGTCGGGGCCCGCAATGCCTCGTCCAACGGACGGCGGCTCGCCTCGCAGCTCGCGGCCGATCTGGGCGCAGCCGGCATGACCGTCGTCTCGGGCATGGCGCGCGGTATCGACACGGCGGCGCACACGGGCGCGCTGGAACGCGGCACGGCCGCCGTACTCGCGGGCGGCATCGACGTGGTCTATCCAGCGGAGAACCAGGCGCTCTACGACGACATCGTCGCGCGCGGCGTGGTCTTGAGCGAATCGCCGCCGGGCATGGAGCCGATCGCCCGGCACTTTCCGCGACGCAACCGGCTCGTCTCCGGGCTTTCGCTCGGCGTGGTGGTGGTCGAGGCCGCACCGCGCTCGGGCTCGCTGATCACCGCGCGGATGGCGCTCGAGCAGGGGCGCGAGGTCTTCGCCGTGCCCGGCTCGCCGCTCGATCCGCGGGCGCGCGGCGCCAACAACCTGATCCGGCAGGGGGCCACGCTGACCGAAAGCGCCGACGACGTTCTGAGCGTGATCTCGGATCAGATGATACGGTCGTTGGAAGACCCCAGCGGACCGTCCTTCGATCCGTCGCCGGGGAGCCCGCCGCCAGAGCTGCGGTCGACCGGCGAACTCGATGCCGCACGAAAAAACATCGTCGAATTGCTGTCTCCGAGCCCGTCACCGGTTGACGAACTGATCCGCGAATGCCAAGTGTCTGCCGCCCTCGTTGCGGTGGTTCTGCTCGAGCTCGAGCTCGCTGGACGCATCGAGCGCCACCCGGGCGGACGGGTGTCGTTAATCGTCGAGTAACTATGAGCGGTCATGGTGCCGCTGTAGGTCCCTCAACGTTCCCAAGGTCTTCATGGACGTCGTCGTCGTCGAATCTCCGGCAAAAGCTAAGACGATCAACAAGTATCTCGGCAGCGGGTACACCGTGCTGGCGAGCTTCGGCCATGTGCGCGATCTGCCTGCCAAGGACGGATCGGTGCGCCCGGACGAGGATTTCGCCATGAGCTGGCAGGTCAGCGACCGCGCCGCGCCGCGTATTTCCGAGATCGCCAAGGCCTTGAAGGGTGCCGAGCACCTCTATCTCGCGACCGACCCGGACCGCGAGGGCGAGGCGATCTCGTGGCATGTCGAGCAGGTGCTGCGCGAAAAGGGCGCGCTGAAGGACGTCGACGTCAAACGCGTCGTCTTCCACGAGGTGACGAAGGATGCGGTGCTCGACGCGGTGCAGCATCCGCGCGAGCTCAATGACGAGCTGATCCGCGCTTATTTCGCCCGCCGCGCGCTCGATTATCTGGTCGGCTTCACGCTGTCGCCGGTGTTGTGGCGGAAGCTGCCCGGCTCGAAATCGGCCGGGCGCGTGCAGTCGGTGGCGCTGCGGCTCATCTGCGAGCGCGAGCTGGAGATCGAGGTTTTCGATCCGGACGAATACTGGACCGTCGATGTCGAGTTCGCGACGTCGCGGAACGAAAAGTTCACCGCGCGGCTCACCCATCTCGACGGCACGAAGCTCGAAAAGCTCACGCTGGGCGACAAGGACAAGGCGGCGACCGCCGTGGCGGCGCTGGAGGCCGGGCGCTTTTCCATCGCCTCGGTGGAGAAGAAGCAGGTCAAGCGGAACCCCTACGCCCCGTTCACCACCTCGACGCTGCAGCAGGAGGCCTCGCGCAAGCTCCGCTTCGCCGCGAGCCAGACCATGCGATTGGCCCAGCAGCTCTACGAGGGCATCAATCTCGGCGGCGAGACGGTCGGCCTCATCACCTATATGCGGACGGACTCGGTGAGCCTGTCGCGCGAGGCGATCGACGGCTGCCGCACGCTGATTTCCCGAAAGTACGGAGAGGCCTACCTGCCCGAGAAGCCGCGCATCTACAAGACCAAGGCCAAGAACGCCCAGGAAGCCCACGAGGCGATCCGGCCGACGGACATCCTGCGCCAGCCGCGCGATGTGGCGCAGTATCTCGACCGCGACCAGCTCCGCCTCTACAAGCTGATCTGGAAGCGCACCGTCGCCTCGGAGATGGAGAGCGCCCGGCTCGATCAGGTCGTGGTCCGCATCACGCCCGACGACGAGCGCACCGAGCTTCGGGCCAGCGGGTCGGTCATCGCCTTCGACGGCTTCCTCGCCGTCTATCAGGAAGGCAGCGACGATAACGGCGCAAATGGCGGCAGCGGCGACGACAAGCGCCTGCCGGCCATGAACCAGGGCGAGGCGCTGTCGCGCGGCGACATCACGCCCGAGCAGCACTTCACCCAGCCGCCGCCGCGCTATTCGGAAGCCAGCCTGGTCAAGAAGCTCGAAGAGCTCGGCATCGGCCGGCCGTCGACCTATGCCTCGATCCTGCAGGTCCTGCAGGACCGGAACTACGTGAAGCTCGATTCGCGCCGCTTCGTGCCCGAGGACCGCGGCCGCGTGGTCACCACCTTCCTCACCAACTTCTTCAAGCGCTACGTGGAGTACGACTTCACGGCCGATCTGGAGAACAAGCTCGACGAGATATCGAACGGCTCGATCGAGTGGAAGGACGTGCTGCGCGACTTCTGGAAAGGCTTCAGCGCCGCCATCGACGGCACCAAGGATTTGACGATCACCCAGGTGATCGACGCGCTCGACGAGGCCCTGGCGCCGCATTTCTTCCCGCAGATCCCCGGCAAGCCCGATCCGCGCAAATGCCCGTCCTGCGAGGACGGGCGGCTGGGCCTCAAGCTCGGCAAGCACGGCGCCTTCATCGGCTGCTCGAACTATCCCGACTGCCGCCATACGAGCCCGCTCTCGGTGCCGAACGGCGAGAACGGCGCCAATGGCGCCACCCGCGAGCTGGGCGCACATCCGGAGACCGGCCAGCCGGTTTCGGTACGCGTCGGGCCTTATGGGCCTTACGTGCAGCTCGGCTCGGCCGACGACGAGCAAAAGCCTAAGCGCGTGGCGCTGCCCAAGACGCTGCCGCCGGAGACCATCGAGTTCGAGCTCGCCTGCAAGCTGCTGTCGCTGCCCCGCGAGGTCGGAAAGCATCCCGAAAGCGGCAAGTCGATCAAGGCCGGCATCGGCCGCTACGGGCCCTACGTCCAGCACGAGAAGACCTATAAGTCGCTGGAGACCACCGACGACGTGCTCACCATCGGGCTCAACCGCGCGGTCGATCTGCTGGCCCAGCCGAGCAAGGGCGGCCGCGGCGGTGGCGGCAACACCAAGCGCCTGGGCGAGCATCCCGAGGACGGCAAGGTGGTGAGCGCCGGCATCGGCCGCTTCGGGCCCTACGTGCGCCATGGCCGCACCTTCGCCAGCCTGCCCAAGGACACGGGCGTCGAAGAGGTGACGCTGGAGCAGGCGCTCGAGCTGATTGCCGCCAAGGAGGCGCGTGGCGGCAAGGGTGGGAAGGCCAAGAAGGCACCCGCCAAAAAGGCGCCGGCAAAGAAGACGACCAAGGCCAAGAAATCGACGAAGAAAGCGGCCACGCCGCGCAAGACAACGCGCAAATCTCCGGGCAAAAGCGCGAAAGACAAAGACGCCGCGGGCCCCGCGGCCGAATAGAGGCGAACAGGACGATCCGGATCGACAAAGGGCCTGTCTGAGACGACAAGGCCCCGACGATCCCCCGAACCCGGAAGACGTTGGCAGGCAAACAGAAACAAGCCCCCTTCCCGAGCCGCGACGAGGTTCTGGATTTCATCCGCGCGGATGGCGGCGAGCCGGGCGAGCGCGAGATCGCGCGCGCCTTTCGCCTGAAGGGCGGCCAACGCTCGGCCCTGCGCGACCTATTGAGAGGCCTCGCTGACGAGGGGCTGATCGAGCGTCGCCGCAAGCACGTGCGCGCGCCGGGCGCCCTGCCCCCGGTCACTGTGGTCGAGATCGCAGAGATTGACGCAGACGGCGAGCTGATCGCCAAGCCCGTCTCCTGGCACGAGAAAACGCCGCCACCCCGCATCCTGATGGCGCCCGACCGCGGTGGCCGCGTTCCCGCCGGCATCGGCGAGCGCATGCTGGCGCGGCTGACGAAGATCGCCGAGGGCGAGTACGAGGGCCGGGTGATCCGGCGCATCTCGGCCGCGCCCGACCGCGTGCTCGGCGTCTACGAGGGACATGAGCGCGAAGGCCGCATCCGGCCGACCGACCGCAAATTCCGGCACGAGCTCGCCGTCGCCAAGGCTGATGCCGCCGGCGCGCAGCCGGGCAATCTGGTGCTGGCCGAGGTGCTGCCGGGCCGGCGGCTGGGGCTGCGCCAGGCGCGGGTGATCGAGCGGCTCGGCGATACGCGCGCACCGCAGGCGATCAGCCTGATCGCCATCCACAGCCACGACATTCCGAGCGTGTTCGCGCCGCAAGCGCTCGCCGAGGCCGAGGCCGCCAAACCCGTTTCGCCCGAAGGGCGCGAGGATCTGCGCGCCGTGCCGCTGGTCACCATCGACGGGGCCGACGCGCGCGACTTCGACGATGCGGTCTGGGCCGAACCGGACGACGACCCCAAGAACAAGGGCGGCTTCCGCCTTATCGTGGCCATCGCCGATGTCGCCCATTACGTGCGGTCGGGGTCCGCGCTCGATAGAGCGGCGCGCGAGCGCGGCAACTCGGTCTACTTCCCCGACCGCGTCGTGCCGATGCTGCCCGAGGCCTTGTCGAACGGCCTCTGTTCGCTGAAGCCCGGCGAGGATCGGGGTGCGCTGGCCTGCCACATGCGGATCGACAAGGACGGCCGCCTGCTGGCTCACAGCTTCAAGCGCGCAGTGATGCGCTCCGCGGCGCGGCTCACCTACGAGCAGGTCCAGGCGGCCTTCGACGGGCGCACCGACGACAAGACCGCGCCGCTCGCCGACCGCGTCCTGGCGCCAATGAAAGCGGCATTCGAGGCGCTGGAGACAGCGCGGGTCGCCCGCGAGACCCTCGATCTCGACCTGCCCGAACGGCAGATCTTTCTTGACGATGCGGGGCGCGTGGAGCGCGTGGCACTGCGCCCCCGCTTTGTCTCGCACCGGCTGATCGAGGCCTTCATGATTACGGCCAATGTCGCTGCCGCCGAGACGCTGGAGAAGGCGCGCGCACCCTGCATCTACCGCATCCACGATGCGCCCGACCCGGAGAAGATCGAGGCGCTGCGCACGTTTCTCGAGACGGTGGGCTTGAAGCTCGCGCGCGGCCAGGTGGTCAAGCCGGCGCATTTGAACCGCCTGCTCCACCGCGCCAAGGGCGAGCCGCACGAGCGGCTGCTGAACGAGCTGATCCTGCGCGCCCAGGCCAAGGCCGAGTACGATCCGCGGAATATCGGGCATTACGGCCTGGCCTTGCCGCGTTACGCCCATTTCACCTCGCCGATCCGCCGCTATGCCGATCTGGTGGTGCACCGCGCGCTGATCGGCGCGCTGAAGCTGGGCAAGGACGGCCTCACCAAGGTCCCCCGCGACGAGCTGCTGGAGACGGCGCGGCACATCTCCGACACCGAGCGCCGGGCGGCGGCCGCCGAGCGCGACGCCGTCGACCGCTTCACCGCCGCCTATCTCGCCGACCGGGTGGGCGCCACCTTCGAGGGCGCGATCAACGGGGTGACGCGGTTCGGGCTCTTCATCACCCTGGCGGAAACCGGCGCGGACGGGCTGGTCCCGATCTCGAGCCTGGCCGGCGACTATTACGATCACGACGAGGCGGGCCACCGCCTGGTGGGCCGCGAAACGGGGCATGTCTACCGCCTGGGCGACCCCGTCGAGGTGCGCCTCGCCGAGGCCGATCCGATCACCGGAAGCCTGCTTTTCGAGCTGATGGACGCCGGTCCGCCGGCCGGCAAGCGGCGCGGCGGGCGTGCGGGAAGGCCACACTCGGCGCGCTCGGGCAAGCCGCGCCGCAGCCCCGGACGCGGCGGAAAGCGTCGCAATTAACCGTTTTCGCGGCGTCTCGTAGGCGTTTGCGCGGCAACGCTCATTAACCGAATTATCAAAAATCCAAACTTTTTTCTGTGCCGGAGAACAAACCGCAACTAAATTACCGGCCATGAAAAGCCACACATTCGCAGCACGCGACACCTCGCCGTGGCGTTTGCTGATCCGGGTTCTTATCCCAGCCTTCGTCCTCTTCGGCACCGCGTGCGCCAGCACGACGGAGACCGGGGGCCAGTCCTTCGAGAACGCGGCCAGCCGGGTCTTTGGCATCGCCTACCAGCATATCCGCGAGCGCTACATCGAGCGCGTCTCGCTGGAAACCGTGGCGATGAGCGGCATCAAGGGCATCACCCAGCTCGACCACGACATCAAGATCCGCAAGTCGAAGGGTCAAGTCGAGGTGGTCGCTGACGCGAAGCCCGTCGCCGCCTTCAAGGCGCCGGCCGCCAACGACATCGATGGCTGGGCCAATCTGACCACCGCCGTCGTGCAGGCGAGCCGCGTCTATTCGCCGGAGATCAAGAAAGCTTCGGCGGAAGATATCTACAAGCTGGTCTTCGACGCGGCCCTGCTGCGGCTCGACCGCTACTCGCGCTACGCAAGCGCCGAACAGGCGCGCGAGAACCGCGCCTCGCGCTCGGGCTTCGTCGGCATCGGCGTGCGCATCCGCCAGGACGCGGGCGTGACCAAGGTCGTCATGGTCTTTCCCGAAACCCCGGCCGAACGGGCGGGCCTGAAGGCGGCGGATGCCATCGTCAAGATCGACGGGGTCGCGATCACCGGCATGAAGCTGCGCGAAGTGGTGAAGCGGCTTCGCGGACCCAACGGCTCGCGGGTCCGCCTGAGCGTTGCGCGCAAATCCGCCAAGGCGCCGCTGTCGATCAACATCACCCGCGCGCACGTGATCGCGACCACGGTCTTCCTGAAGCGCGACGGCGGCATCGCTTACATCCGCCTGACGCGGTTCAATCAGCGCTCCTCTGCGGAGCTGGCGCGCGCGGTCCGCAAGGCGCGGCGTGCTGCGGGCGACGACTTCAAGGGCGTGATCCTCGATCTCCGCGACAATCCCGGCGGCCTGCTCGACCAGGCGGTCGAGGTCTCCGACATGTTCCTGACTGGCGGCCAGATCGTCTCGACCGAAGGACGCCATCCCGGCAGCTTCCAGCGCTACAGCGCCGGCGCGGGCGACGTCGCCGGCGGCAAGCCGCTGGTGGTGCTGATCAACGGCCGCTCCGCCTCGTCATCGGAGATCGTCGCGGCGGCGCTGCAGGATCTGAACCGGGCCGTGCTGGTGGGCTCGAATTCCTTCGGCAAGGGCACCGTCCAGAGCGTCTTCCGGCTGCCCAACGAGGGTGAGCTGGTGCTGACCTGGTCGCGCTTCCACGCGCCCTCCGGCTATACGCTGCAGAACCTGGGCGTGCTGCCGACGGTGTGCACGGTGGGCCTCACGGGCGATCCGAGCGTGCTTGCGAGCGAGATCAGGAGCGGCCGGCACCGCACCGCCGAGGCGCTGCTGCAATGGCGGCAACAGCGCAAGCCGACCCACGACCGGCTGACGCGCCTGCGCAACGTCTGCCCGGCCAACAACGAGCCGGCCGGCGACGGCAAGAACGACAAGGACCTCATCTTCGCCAAGCGCCTGATCAACGACCACGCGCTCTACGCCCGCTCGCTGCAGCTCTCGCACACCTCGGTCGCCGGACGCTAAGGGTCTTGGGAAGGTCCGTGGCCCCAGCAATCGTCGCTTGGGCGACCTTGACTTGCGGCTCGGCCGCATTATGTTTCGCCCAGCAAAAGCGCCCCGAAGACGCGCAGGCGCGCCACCGATTCGCTTAGGAAAGACCACCGCATGGCCAAGAAAGACAACATCCTCGTAAAGATGCAAAGCACGGCCGATACCGGCTTCTTCTACGTCGCCAAGCGGAACCCGAAGAAGCAGACCGAAAAGCTCGAATTCAAGAAATACGATCCGGTCGCGCGCAAGCACGTGCTGTTCAAGGAAACGAAGCTCAAGAAGGGCTGACCGCCGCACGGCGGATGCCAGCGTGAACGGCCGCCTTCCGGGCGGCCGTTTTGGTTTCCGGCCCGTTTTGGTTTCCGGTTGGGGTCCCCTGAAGGGTCTTAAGCAGCGGTGCCGGCGGCGGAGGTGAAGTCGGCGTCCTCGGGGAAAAGGTGCACGGTGTCGCGGCCGGCCCGCTTGGCGGCATAGAGCGCGTAGTCGGCGCGCTTCAAGAGGTCGGTCGCATCGGGATGGCGGCTGGCCACGGCGAGGCCGATGCTCGTCGTCACCTTGATCTCCGCCGCCTGATCGCTGCTCACCGAGAACGGTGTCTCGCCGATGCGGGCGCGCAGGCGCTCAGCGGCCGCCATGGCGATCTCAGGCGTGGTATCGGGCATGACGATGGCAAATTCCTCGCCGCCGAAGCGCGCGACCATATCGACGGTGCGCAGGTTGTCGGCGAGCCGGCGCGCGGTTTCGCGCAAGACCTCGTCGCCGACATTGTGGCCGTGCGTGTCGTTGATCGTCTTGAAGCGGTCGAGATCGAGCATCAGCAGCGCCAGCGATTTCCCGGCCTCGATCGCGTGGCGGATCTGGGTCTCGAAGTGGGTGTCGAAATAGCGGCGGTTGTAGAGCCCCGTCAGCGCGTCGGTGAGCGCCATTGAGATGGACCGCCGGTAATTCTCGCGCAGGCGCTGCTCGTAGCGGTGGCGGCGCACCTGGGTGCGCATGCGGGCCAGCAGCTCCTGGCGGTCGAAGGGGCGGACGATATAGTCGTTGGCGCCGAGCTCCAGACCCTTGGCGAGCCGGTCGGTGTCGCTGTCCTCGATCACCAGCAGCACCGGCAGATGCCGGGTTGAATCCGCCGAGCGCATCTGCGAGCAGAGGCGCAAGGGGTCTTCGTTCTCCAGATCGAGGCTGACGATGGTGAGCTCGACGTCGCCGTCCTTGGCGGCCTCCAGCGCGCTGGCACAATCGCGCACCCGCTCGACCTGGTAGCCGGCCTCGCCGGCGATCATCTCCAGGCGCTCGGCGCTCAGATCGTTGTCTTCGACGAGCACGACGCGCACGCCTTCATTGCTGTCGCTGTCGGCCGGATCGGTGCCGTCGAGGGCGCCGAGCTGCTCGCTGGTATCCTCGCGCAGCCGCAGCTCGTCCAGCATCATCTTCAGGCGCACCAGCGATTTCACCCGCGCCATCAGCGCCACATCGTTGATCGGCTTGGTGAGAAAATCGTCGGCGCCGGCTTCCAGGCCGCGCACCCGGTCGGCGACATCGGAGAGCGCCGTCACCATCACCACCGGGATATGAGAGCTCGACGGGTCCGCCTTCATCCGCTTGCAGACTTCGAAGCCGTCCATGCCCGGCATCATCACGTCGAGCAGGACGATATCGGGGCTCTGCTCGCGCACGATCTTGAGCGCGCTCTCGCCGTCGCAGGCGGTGAGCACGTCGAAATATTCGTGGGTGAGCTTGGCTTCGAGCAGGCGCGTATTCGGCGCCAGATCGTCGACTACGAGAATTCGGGCCGTCATCGCGGACCCCGACTAGCTGAGGAAACGCTCGACGGTCTCCAAGAACTTCGCCACCGAGATCGGCTTGGCAATATAGGCCTCGCAGCCGCCTTGGCGGATCTTTTCCTCATCGCCCTTCATCGCGAACGCGGTGACGGCGACGATCGGGATCGAGCGCAGGCTGTCGTCCTCCTTGATCCATTTTGCGACCTCCAGCCCCGAGACCTCGGGAAGCTGGATATCCATCAGGATCAGGTCGGGCTTGTGCTCGCGGGCGATCTTGAGAGCCTCGACACCGTCGCGCGTCTGCAAGGTGTCGTAGCCGTGCGCTTCGAGGAGGTCATGGAAGAGCTTCATATTGAGCTCGTTGTCCTCCACGATCAGAACGGTCTTGCCCACGGCCTTGTTGGTCGCCGGCTCGCTCCCTACAGCAAGCGTCTGTCCGTTCGACACGGGTCTGCTCCTTTGTCCCACGGCACGGGGGCCGCCGAATGCTCGGCGAAGTCGCCGCATCCCGACCCAAGAGATACTCCCTTTGAAGTTAAGATTTGTTTAAGTCATACCTTCGAAGACCCCAGGATATCGGCGAATCCGCCCCGATTCTTGGGAATTCCTGGGCCCCGGCCAGGCAAGCCGCCGAATCCGCTAAAATGCGGTATATCTGGGTCCTAGCGGGGAAATCCAGGGACTGGATGAGGGCCGGATATGGCCGGGCTACGGATCGGCATCGACCTCGGCGGCAGCAAGATCGAGGGCTGGGCGGTTGGGGCCTCGCCCAAGCCCCTGGCGCAGCGCCGCGTCGCCAGCCCGCGCGGCGACTATGGAGCCACCGTCGAGGCCGTCAGGGGGCTGGTCGAGACCCTCGAGGCCGAGGCCGGCGGGCGCGGCACCGTAGGCGTGGGCATCCCGGGGGCGATCTCCCCGGCCACGGGCCTGGTGAAGAACGCCAATTCGACCTGGCTGATCGGCAAGCCCTTCGATCAGGACCTAGCCGCCGCGCTCGGCCGGCCGGTACGGATGACCAACGACGCCAACTGCCTGGCCTTGTCCGAGGCGGTGGACGGGGCCGGCGCCGGCGCGCGGGTCGTCTTCGGGGCAATCCTGGGCACCGGCGTGGGCGGCGGCCTTGCGATCGACGGCCGGCCGCTCACCGGCGCCAATGCCATCGCGGGCGAATGGGGCCACAATCCCCTGCCCCGGCCGCGCGACGATGAACGCCCCGGCCCCGACTGCTATTGCGGCCGGCGGGGCTGCATCGAGACCTTCCTGTCCGGCCCCGGCCTGGCGCGGGACTATGAGGCGGCAAGCGGCGAGGCGCTGAGCGCAGAGGCTATCGCGAAGCGCGCGGAAAGCGGCGAGGCCGAGGCCCGGGCGGCGCTGGCGCGGCACGCCGAGCGCCTGGCAAGAGCGCTAGCCTCCGTTGTCAATATCGTCGATCCGGACGTCATCGTGCTCGGCGGCGGGCTGTCGCAGATCGCCGGGCTGTGCGATGCCGTGACGGCGCAGTGGGCAGAGCATATCTTCTCCGATACCGTTGCCACCAAGCTCGCGGTCGCCACGCACGGCGATGCCAGCGGCGTGCGGGGCGCCGCCTGGCTGTGGACGGAGGACGAGGCGGGATGAGCGCCTTATGCCGGGATTGCGCCGAGATCATCGCTGAGGCGCCGCCCGAGCGCTGCCCGGCCTGCCGCGGCCGGCGGATCGTGTCGCATCCCGAGCTCGACACGCTGACGGTTGCCCATATCGACTGCGACGCCTTCTACGCCTCGGTGGAGAAGCGCGACGACCCGTCCCTGGCCGAGAAACCGGTGATCGTGGGCGGCGCCAAGCGCGGCGTGGTCTCGGCCGCCTGCTACGTGGCGCGGACCTACGGCGTGCGCTCGGCCATGCCGATGTTCAAGGCCCTCAAGGCCTGTCCCGACGCGGTTGTGATCCCGCCGAACATGTCGAAATACGCCGCCGTTGGCCGCGAGGTGCGGGCGCTGATGCTGGAGGCGACGCCGCTGGTCGAGCCGCTCTCGGTCGACGAGGCCTTCCTCGACCTCTCGGGCACCGAGCGGCTGCATCACGCGAGCCCGGCGCGCACGCTCGTGCGGCTCATTCGGCGGATCGAGACCGAGATCGGGGTCACCGCCTCGGTCGGGCTCTCCTACAACAAGTCGCTGGGCAAGATCGCCTCCGACCTCGACAAGCCGCGGGGCTTTGCGATCATCGGCCGGAGCGAATCCGGGAGCTTCCTCGCCGACCAGCCGATCTCGCTCATCTGGGGCGTCGGCCCGGCGCTGCAGAAGAAGCTCCATGCCGGGGGCATCCGCACGATCGGCCAGCTTCGCGCCTTCGACGAGGCGGACCTGATCGCGCGCTACGGCGCCATGGGCAAGCGGCTCTACTGGTTCTGCCGGGGGGAGGATCAGCGCCGCGTGACCCCACACGGCGCCGCCAAGAGCGTCTCGGCGGAGACAACCTTCAATGACGACCTCGCCGATTACGAGACGCTGAAAACCCGCCTGTGGCGCCTCTGTGAGAAGGTGTCTGGACGCCTCAAGGCCAAGGACCTCGCCGGCGGCACGGTGACGCTGAAGCTCAAGACCGCCGATTTCCGGAGCCGCACGCGGGCGACCACGCTGGAGGCGCCGACCCAGCTGGCCGAAGTGCTGTTCCGCGCGGGCGCGGCCATGCTAGCGCGCGAGGTGGACGGCACCGCCTTCCGCCTCATCGGCATCGGCGCGAGCGCGCTCACCGATGCGAGCCGCGCCGACCCGCCCGATTTGCTCGACCCCGAGGCCGGCAAGCGCGCCAAGGTGGAACGCGTGATCGATGCGGTGCGCGACAAGCTGGGGGCCGATGCGATCGGCAAGGGGCGTGGACTCAGTGGCCGCCGCCAGTGAGCAGCGGTTCGGTTCGTCAGACGACGCTCAGCATTTCGGGCGTGGCAGGGCCTGGAACTTGGCGAGCCGCGCGTCGATGATGAAATTGCCGTAGTCCATCACCAGCCAGCGCGCGATCGAGTTGGCGTGCATGCCGACCTTGAGCTCGTATTCCGGCACCGATTTGGAGCTGCCGTAGGGGAAGAAGGCGAGCGCGACCGGCCAGAACTTGCTGCCGCCCTCGCGGCCGACGACCTTCTGGATCTCGGCTTCACCGCTGTCCGCCGTGCCGCGCGCCTTGCCGACCAGGGCGCTGACCCCGTAGGGGCCCTCGTCGGTCGTGCCGTCGAAGAGAACGCGCCAGGTGAATTTCTTGCCCGCCATGGCGCGGCGGATGATCAGCTCCGAATGGGCCGTCGGGAAGATCGAGCCCTTGGGCAGCCGCATGCGGATGGTCTTGGGCTGGGTGTAGATGGCGACGCCGGTGCCATCCGGATTGAGCGAAGCCGTGCCCTTGTAGCGCTCGCGCAGGGTCCCGTTCCGCGTCGTCCGGGAGCTGAAGCGGAAGCGCCGGCCGTCCTTCGATTCCCAGCTCGTGTAGTTGGTCAGCGAGCGGATCTCGCGATTGCGGCGGTTGATCATGCGCAGCAGGATGCGCTGATTGACCGTCCAGCCGTCGCAGGTCTCCGTGAGCTCGTACGACATCCCGCCCCCGACATCGATGATCCCCGACGTTCGCTTCGCCGATTTGAGCGTGAAGGAATAGGCGGCGCGATGTGGGGCCGTGTCCACCGCCATCGCGGCGGCGGGCTGAAGAAGCGCTGCGCCGCCTCCGAGCAGCAGCGTGGCCACAGCGGTCGAACGCGGCGAAAGGCGAAGATGCGTGGTGGGCATGCGTGGGGGGTTCCTTCGTTCGATCATGTCTCAGTCGGCGGGCCGGACCCGGCGGACAAACGGCCGTCATCGAGCGAACAATCCGCGCGGGCGACACCGATGCGGCTGGGCAAGTATATCAGACCGCGACTATGGCGGTCATACGGCGAAACCAGCCGGAATGCAGCACGAAAACCCGTTTAATCGGCAACCGCAGTCGGCGTTGCGTCAACCGCCGCTGGTGACGGGACGAACCGCCGGCCGACCACCATGATGTGTGGTCGCGATCGGTTTCATGCAATGGGGGGAATGGGGGGCGGAACTGGCGCCGGAGCGGCAAATTCGCATCGTGTAGGCGTCCTTGACCCCTTTGCGGCGGAGGCGGTGCCGCGCCGTGGCGAGGGCCTCGCGGCCATCGGTATGGACGACGACCCGGTAATAGCGCTTGCCCCGCACCCGGACCGGCAGGATCGCCGGCTGCATCACCGCATGACGGCCCGCAAACCGGACCGCTTCGGTGCGGTGACGGAAGCTGCCGAAGACGAGATAGCGACTGGCGGCTGGAACCCGGTGAAGGTTGCGCGCGTGACGCGTCGCAACCGGTTTGGCGGGACGCTTGACGAGAGGCTTGGTGTTCCCGCCGCCGGCGGCCGGCAGGTCCTCGCGCTTCACCGGAGCGGGCTTCAGAAGAACGGGCTTGCCACTGGCGTTCGGCGTCGCCGGCTTGTGGATCGTGGTGGCCGATGCCGGCCGGACGATGCGCGGCGTCTGATCCGTCTTCGACTTCGTTGCCAACGCGTCGCCGGTGTCGAGGTCGATGCCGTCGAGATTGGTCGCGATATAGGCATGGCCGATTTCGTGACGGATCTCGTCCTTGTTCCTCTTGCGGCGGGCGATCTCTTCGGGCGTGAAGTCCTTGCAGATCGGCCGGCTCTTGAAGATGCGCCAGGTCGCGCAATCCCGCCCCTTCCAATCGGACAGCATGTGGTCGGTCAGGCTTTTTCCGGAACCGGCGTAGCTGGCGCCGTCGACGGCGTAGGAGGCGATGGTGAGACCAGTGGGGACGCAACCGCTCAAGAAAATGAGCGAAAGAGGAAGCACCAAAGTTCGCACGACTGACCTCGCAATGTTGCCCGCAGGAAATATCGCTTGCTTCGATCGTAATTCAAGCGATTTCTGCGAATTCATTTGAGGCTTTATTGTTGAGTGCTTCCTTTTGTCTTTTGCTTCGGCAGATCGAGCTTGAGATGTAGCTCGCGCAACCGCGCCGGCTCGACGGAAGCAGGCGCGCCCATCATCAAGTCTTCGGCCTGCTGGTTCATCGGGAAGGCGATGACCTCGCGGATGTTCGGTTCGTCGGCGAGCAGCATGACGATGCGGTCGATGCCGGGGGCCGAGCCGCCATGCGGCGGCGCGCCGAACCTGAGCGCGTTCAAGAGACCGGTGAAACGGCTCTCCAATTCCTCGCGGCTGTAGCCGGCGATCTCGAAGGCCTTGATCATGATCTCCGGGCGATGGTTCCGGATGGCGCCGGACGAAAGCTCCACGCCGTTGCAGACGATGTCGTACTGATAGGCGAGGATCTCGAGCGGGTCTTTGTTTTCCAGCGCGTCCATGCCGCCCTGGGGCATCGAGAACGGGTTGTGGCTGAACTCGATGGCGCCGGTCTCGGCGTCGCGCTCGTAGAGCGGATAGTCGACGATCCAGCAAAACTCGAACCCTCCCTCGCCGCGCAGGCCGAGCTCGTCGCAGATACGCTCTCGGGCGATGCCGGCGAATTTCTCCGCGTCCCCCTTCTCCTGACATACGAAGAAGACCGCATCGCCGTCCCCGACGCCGGCCGTGTCCCTCAAGCTCGCGGTGCGGTCCGCATCGAGGAACTTGGCGATGGGCCCCTTCCCTTCACCGCCCTCGAAGATGATGTAGCCGAGCCCGCCCATGCCTTCCTCGCGTGCCCAGTCGTTGAGCTTGTCGAAGAAACTGCGCGGCTGGGCCGCGGCGCCCGGCGCCGGGATCGCGCGCACGACCGCACCCTTGCCGATGGCGCCGGCGAAGATCTTGAAGTCGGTGCCGTCCCAGACGGAGGTCGCATCGGACACGAGGATCGGGTTGCGCAGATCGGGCTTGTCTGAGCCGTATTTCAGCATCGCCTCGGCGTAGGGGATGCGCAGAAACGGCGGCTTGGTGACGGCGCGGTCGCCGCCGAACTCCTCGAAGAGCCCCGCGAGGACGGGCTCGATCGCGGCGAAGACGTCGTCCTGCGTCACGAACGACATCTCGAAATCGAGCTGATAGAACTCGCCGGGGCTACGGTCGGCGCGCGCATCCTCGTCACGGAAGCAGGGCGCGATCTGGAAGTACTTCTCGAAGCCCGCCACCATGAGGAGCTGCTTGAACATCTGCGGCGCCTGGGGCAGCGCGTAGAAGGTGCCGGGATGGATGCGCGAGGGCACCAGGTAATCGCGCGCGCCTTCCGGTGAGCTCGCGGTCAGGATCGGCGTCTGGAACTCGTGGAAGCCCTGCTCGATCATGCGCCGGCGGATCGAGGAGATGACGTCGGAGCGCAGGATGATGTTCCGCTGCATCTTCTCGCGGCGGAGATCGATGAAGCGGTGGCGCAAGCGAACTTCCTCGCCCGCCTCTTCGTCGGAGGCAACCAGGACCGGCAGAACCTCCGCCGCGCTTTCGACCGTGATCGCTTCGATACGAAGCTCAACCTGCCCCGTCGGATGCTTGGGGTTCACGGTCTCGGGGCTGCGCTCGACCACGGTGCCGGTCACGGTAATCACACTCTCTACCCGCACGCCCTCGACCTCCTTGAAGAGCGGGCTTTCGACGTCGATGACGCATTGGGTCAGCCCGTGATGGTCGCGGAGGTCGACGAAGAGCAGGTTGCCGTGGTCGCGCTTGACGTGAACCCAGCCCGAAAGACGGGCTTTGGTGCCGGTGTGCTCGGGGCGCAGCTCGGCGCAGGTATGGGTGCGGTAGGGATGCATCAGGGAGGTCGGGGGCTTTCAGCCGGAAGGCGGGGGATGGATTTTGGGGCGCGGGCGCCCTCGGGCGCGATAAGCACACCGATGGGCGGCGTTTGTCAACAACCGCCCATCGCCGCGCCGCGCCACGGGGTGGCTCAGTCGCCCATCACGATATTGCCGAGGCCGCCGAGGACCGAGCCCTCGCCCTTGCTGCGGCCGCCACCGCCGGGTGCCGCCGCAAGCATGCGGCCCGCCAGCCGCGAGAAGGGCAGGCTCTGGATCCAGACCTTGCCGGGGCCGGTGAGCCGGGCGAAGAAGACGCCCTCGCCGCCGAAGATCATCGACTTCACACCGCCGACGGTGGTGACGTCGTAGGTCACGTCCGAGGTCATGGCGGCAAGGCAGCCGGTGTCGACATGGAGCTCCTCGCCAGGGCCCAGCGTGCGCTCCATCAGCGTGCCGCCGACATGGACGAAGACCATGCCGTCGCCCTCGAGCTTCTGCAGGATGAAGCCCTCGCCGCCGAAGAGACCGGTCAGGATCTTCTTCTGGAAGGCGATGCCGACGGAGACGCCCTTGGCCGCGGCCAGGAAGGCATCCTTCTGGCAAGTCAGCGTGTTGCCAACCTGATCGAGGTCGAGCGCCAGAATGGTTCCGGGATAGGGCGCGCCGTAGGCGACCCGCGCCTTGCCCTGGCCGTTATGGGTGAAGACCGTCATGAAGAGGCTCTCGCCGGTCAGCACCCGCTTGCCCGCACCCATCAGCTTGCCCATGAAGCCGCTTTGTTGGCCGGTGCCGTCGCCGAAGATCGTCGACATCTCGATATCGGGGTGCTTGTACATCATCGCCCCCGCCTCGGAGATCGCGCTTTCGCCGGGATCGAGCTCGATCTCGACGAACTGCATCTCGTGGCCAAGAAACTCGTAATCAATTTCGTCGGCATTGGACATCGGCATCCCCTTCGGCTGACCGGCATTTGCTCAGGAAAAATCGAGTGGACCGTTCAAATCGCACGGTCGTGCGAGGCGATCAATGTCAAAGCGGGGCCTATCGGCCTGCGGGCCGCAGATAGCCCATCACCATACGCACCAGGCCGTCGATGAGACGGGGATCGTCGAGCGCCACGGGCGATGAGAGCAGCGCCGCGCCGATCACGCCCTCGACCGCGTGCACCGTCATGAAGGCCGCAAGATCGAGATCGTCGACCGCGATCTCGCCGCTATGCTGCTCCAACACCCCGCGGATCGATGCGACCGCCGCCTCGCTCATCGCCGCCTTGTAATCGATGCCGTCGATCTTTGGCATCTGCTCGGCCAACGCGGTGTTGAGGGCGGGATTCTCCGCCTTGTCGGCGATCGTCGCGGTGATGATCGTGCGCACCCGTGCCTCCATCGGTTGGCCCTCGGAGCGTGCGATCATCTCGCGCATCACCGGCTCGATGCGGGCGAACTTCCGGGCCAGCAGCGCGCCGATCAGCGCATCCTTCGAGGGGAAGTACTGGTAGAGCGAACCGACGCTGACCCCGGCCCGCGCGGCGACCTTGGCCGTGGTCATCCGGGCGTAGCGGAGCTCGACCAAAACCTGAGCGGCGGCCTCGAGGATGGCCTCGACGGTCGCCTTGGAGCGCTCCTGTTGCGGCGCTTTTCGGGGCTTTGTGGGGGATTCCTGGGCTTTGGGCATGGCGATCCGAAATGCGAATTGACGAATGCGAATAATTATTCACATTCTATACAGCAATGAACGCGGCCTGTCACCCCTGCCCCCGGGCGCCACTTCACACCCGGCGACCACGCCGAATCGCTCAACGCGATCAACGTCGAGGGCACGCTGGCGCTGATGGCGGAAGCGGCCAAGCGCGAGGTCAGGCGCTTCATCCATGTGAGCTCGGCCGGCGTGATCGGCCACAAGCCGGACGGCAGCCCCGGCGACGAGGACACGCCGCCGAACCCGGAGATGATGGAAAACGGCTACGTCCGGTCCAAGGTCGCGGGCGACAAGAAGATCGCCGCCTACGCGCCGACCAGCGGCATGCGCATCATCGAGATCCTCCCCGGCTGGATGTGGGGCCCGGGCGATGCCGCGCCGACGAACGCCGGCCGGCTGGTCAAGCAGTTCCTCGCCGGCAAGCTGGGCGCCGTCCCGCGCGGCGGGGCGCCGATCGTCGACGCGCGCGACGTGGCGACCGGGATCGTCACTGCGCTGAGCTATGAGGGCTCCGGCGATCGCTTCATCATCGGCGGGGAATTCCGCACGACGCGTGAGCTCGGCGACCTGTTGGCGAAATACGGCGGCCGCAAGGCGCCGCGCCAGGTGCCGGTCGGTGCCGCAGTGCTGGTCGCGCACATTTCGGAAATCGCCGCCAAGCTGAGCGGCACCGCGCCGACGGTCCCCTTACAGGGGATCCGCGTGATCACCAGTGGACACCGGGTGAGTTCCGCCCGCGCCCAGGCCGAGCTCGGCGTCACCTTCCGGCCGCTCGACGACACCATCGGCACGGTCTTCAAGTGGTACGCCGAAAACGGGACTTACGAGACGCCCAAGCAAGCAGCCGCGTGATTGCCACCGGCGCTCCTGCAATACCGCGACCGGACCTCCCCTTGCGATGCGTTCCGTGGTTCACTCGGCCCCTCGCATGGACCCGCCTGCCCGCGAGGCGAGGCAGCTTGATCGGGAACGCAGAACAGCAAGGGACCGGCATGACAGCTCCGAACAACGGGCCCGCGACGGCCGCGCCGCTCGGCGGCGCCTTCGTGACGGCCGAGCAATCGGCGTTCCGGCTGATGGCGCGGGCGGGGGCGACGGCCACGGCGCTCATCACCCTCTACATCGCGATCCAGTTTCCGAGCCTGATCGGCGCCTATTGGTTCGCCATCTCCGCCTTGCTCGGCGTCGCCCTTCTGGCCCACTACCGCATGCGGATGCGCTATCCGACGAAGGAATGGATCACCGTCGTCTTTCTGGCCGTCTGCGCGCTGCTTCTCATGGCCGCGATCTTTCCCAACAACCCGTTCATCCCCGACCCCTGGCCGGTGCAGGCGAACCTTCGCTATCACTCGTTTCCCTATTTCTACGTCTTCCTGGGGCTCACCGCCCTCACCTACTCGCCGCGCCTGGTTCTTTGGATGGGCGGCATAACCACGCTCGCCTGGGGGATCGGCTCGGCGATCATTTTCGCCCTGCCGGAGACCAAGACCCTGTTGGATTACAAGGACACCTTCACGGGCCCGACGGGCGCGGACAAGTTCAAGTTCACCCTCGGCCCCCATTTCATGAGCCTCGCGCAACAGTTCCAGGACGTTTTCGTATTCCTTCTGGTGACCGCGATCCTGGCGACCGCCGTGTGGCGCTCCAAGCGCCTGGTCGAGCGCCAGGTGGAGACGGCCCAAGAGCGCGCCAACCTGGCGCGCTACTTCTCGCCCAGCATGGTCGAGGCTTTGGCCGGCACCGATCAGCCGCTCGGCGGCGTACGCTCGCAGAATGTCGCGGTGCTGTTCGCCGATATCGTCGGCTTCACCGCGTTGTCGGAGAAGCTGCCGCCGGAGGAGGTGATCGAGATGCTGCGCGACTTCCATGGCCGCATGGCGCGCGAGGTTTTCGCCCATGACGGGACGGTCGACAAGTATATCGGCGACGCGATCATGGCGACCTTCGGCACGCCCCATGCGGGTGAGCGCGACGCCTCCAACGCGCTCGCCTGCGCCAAGGCGATGATGGCCTCAATCAAGGATTGGAACGCCGAGCGCACGGCAAGCGGCGCGCCGGAGGTGCGGATCGGCATCGGGCTTCATTTCGGACCCGCCGTCATGGGCGATATCGGCGACGCGCAGCGCCTCGAATACGCCGTGATCGGCGATACGGTGAACGTGGCCTCGCGCCTAGAAGCCTTGACCCGCACGGTCGGCGCGCCGCTGGTGATCAGCGGCGATGCGGTCGACGCGGTGCGGCGCGAATCGAACGGAGACAGCGAGGCGCTGGCAGGTTTGGAAGAGCGCGAACCGGCCGAGGTCAGGGGCCGCGCCGCCAAGGTCCCGGTCTGGACGATCGCCGGGGCCGCCGCCTAGAGCGCCGCATAGGATACAGCTAGGGCGCAACCGTTCGCGGCAATTGCGCGAAATTCGGTCCCGGCGATGGCGCGGCCGGGGCAATCGCGCTATACCCGCGCGCAAGAATGACCCTCATCACCGACCAACAAGAACTGAACGGCCTCTGCGCCCGCCTCACGGCCGAACCGTATATCACGGTCGACACCGAGTTCATGCGCGAGCGCACCTATTGGCCGATCCTGTGCGTGGTGCAGCTCGGCGGCGCCAAGGAAGCGGCGGCCGTGGACGCGCTTGCCGATACGCTCGACTTGCAACCGGTCTACGATCTGATGCGCGCGCCCGACGTGCTCAAGGTCTTCCACGCGGCGCGCCAGGACGTGGAGATCTTCTTCCATCGCAGCGGCGCGGTGCCGGCGCCTATCTTCGACAGCCAGGTTGCCGGCATGGTCTGCGGCTTCGGTGATTCGGTGTCCTACGAGACGCTGGTGCAGAAGCTGGCGCGCGGCAGCCTCGACAAGTCGGCGCGCTTTACCGACTGGTCGGCGCGCCCGCTGACCGAGCGCCAGATCACCTACGCGCTCGCCGACGTCACCCATCTGCGCAAGATCTACGAGAAGCTGAAGAGGCGGCTGGAAGAAACCGGGCGTGCGGGATGGCTCGAGGCCGAAATGGCGGTGCTGACCGATCCGAAGACCTATCAGCTGGAGCCGGAAGACGCCTGGAAGCGATTGAAGGTGCGCACGCGCGCGCCGCGTTTCCTCGCCATCCTGCGCGAGGTCGCCGCCTGGCGCGAGCGCGAGGCGCAGAGCCGCGACGTGCCGCGCAACCGCATCATCCGCGACGAGGCGCTGATGGAGATCGCCGCCCACGCGCCGACCAACGAGAAGACCCTGGAGCGCACGCGGGGAATTTCCAGCGGCTTCGGATCCAGCCGCGGCGGCAAGACGCTGCTGGAGGCGATCAAGCGCGGCATCGACGTGCCCGAGCGCGACGCCCCGACCCTGCCCAAAAAGGAGCCGCCGCCCAAAGGGCTCGGCCCGGTGATCGAGCTCTTGAAGGTCCTGTTGAAGATGCGCTGCGATGCCGACGACGTGGCGCAGAAGCTGGTCGCCTCCTCGGCCGATCTCGAGGCGATCGCGGCCGACGATAACGCCGACGTGCCGGCGCTCAAGGGCTGGCGGCGCGAGATCTTCGGCGAAGACGCGCTGGCGCTGAAGCACGGCCGGATCGGGCTGACCATCGAGGGCAAGAAGCTGCGCGTGGTCGAGGCGGAGGAGACGGCAGAGGCGGGGCGCGACAAGCCGGCCGCGTAGTCACCGGCCGCCTGAGAGGCGCCTAACTCACGACGCTTTCTTCTTGGCCTTCCGCGCCGTCTCGATGCGCCAGCCGCGGTCGCCGGCGCTGGCCAGCTCCTTCAAGCGGCGCTCGACCATCTCGCCGAGCAGAGGTGCGGCCACCTGCCCCACGGTCAGCACCAGCTCGCCCTTGCGGGCATCGAGGGTCGTGTCGGCCAGCGCCTCGGCGCGGCCGCCGCTGAGCCCGATGGCGAGGCGCAACGCGAGGCCCAGGCGGAGCGCGCTGTCGATCTCGACCGCCTCGAGCCCCAGGGTACTGGCCGCCTGCCGCTGGCTGCGCGAGGCCGAGCCCGAATAGCGCCCCGCCATCACGATGGCCAGGAAGGCGCGGCCGTGGTGATCGAGCCCGGCGATCGAGATCCGCAGGGCGCGCTCGAAGCTGTGGGTGGCGCGGTAGCTCGGATGCTCGGTCCAGCCGATATCGGCGAGGATGCAGGCCGTGCGGCGGAGACGCGCCTCCTGGGCGGTTTCGTCGGGGAACAGCGGCGCGGTCCAATCGACCAGCGCGTCCTCCATACCCTTGAAGCGGCCGAAATGGCCGGCGTATATGCGCGCGGCCGCCAGCAGCGGATCGGCATTGCGGTCTTCGTCGGAGAGGCTGTCGAACAGCACGCCTTCGCGCAGGCCGAAGGCGGAAAAGACGATCCGCTTGGGCTTGGTGATCTGGATCAGGTCGCGCATCACCAGCGCCGCCATGGGCAAGGCATCGAGCCGCCGCCGCGGCAGCCCGGGCATGCGCTCGAGCGACTCGCGGCTCAGGCCGGAGATCAGCGAAACGATGCCCTCCATGACGCTGCGGCTCACCGCATAGCGGTCGATGATGCCGAGCGGATAGCCGGTCTGGGTCATGTGGATCCGCGCGAGCGCCCGCCAGGCGCCGCCGACGGCATGGAAATCGCCGCCGCCCGCCTCGGCCAGCCAGGTGAGCCCGCCGAGCTGGCGGCGGATCACCCGTTCGGGGTCCTTGCCGCGCGCCGCGACGGCGTTCAGACGAAGCGGGCCCAGAGGCAGGGTCGCGTGATCGATCGTCCCGCCGCCGGCCAGCGAGACGAGCTCGAGGCTGCCGCCGCCGAGATCGCCCATCAAGCCCTCGGCCTCCGGATTTCCGGCAATCACGCCGTAAGCGGACAGCCGCGCCTCGTCGTCGCCGTTGAGGACGGTGATTGGCAGATCGCAGAGACGCTCGACCTGGCGGACGAAGTCGGGACCGTCCTTGGCGTCGCGCACCGCGGCAGTGGCGATGGCCTGGATCGATGCCACGCCGAGCTCATCCGCCAGCGCCATGAAGCGCGGCAGGTTCTGCAACGCCAGCGTCACGCCTTCGGGATCGAGCCGGTTGGTCGCATCGATGCTGCGGCCGAGCCCGCACAGCACCTTCTCGTTGAAGACCGGATAGGGCGCGCGCGGATGCCCCTCGAAGACGACGAGACGGATCGAGTTGGAGCCGATGTCGATGACGCCAACGCGCCGTTCCGACGCCGGATCGCGCGGGATCGGGTCTATCTGGCTGCCGCCGTCCCGTCCCGCCACGCGTTATTCCTTTTCGTGGTCGAGCACCAGACGCGGCGTGCTCGCCGTATCCCGCATGGCGCTGCCGCGGCCCGACAGGCTGGGATTGTTCATGAAGAAGTCGTGGCAGGCAAAGCCTTCGCCCACCGGCTGCCGGCGGTCGTAGTGGCCGTCGGCGTCGAGATCCCAGCTCTGCAGATCGTCCTTGAGATTGGAGCCCATGATCTCGTCGAGGACTTGCTGGTGCACGGTCGGGTTCTCGATCGGCACCATGGCTTCGACCCGGCCGTCGAGATTGCGCGGCATCCAGTCGGCCGAGGAGATGAAAACGCGGGCGTGGCGCGAGGGCAGCTTGTGGCCCCGCGCGAAGCAGACGATCCGCGCATGCTCCAGAAAGCGGCCGATGATCGACTTGACGCGAATGTTCTCCGACAGCCCCGGAATACCGGGACGCAAGCAGCAGATGCCGCGCACCACCAGATCGATCGGCACGCCAGCCTGGGAAGCGCGGTAGAGCGTGTCGATCACGTCGGGACAGACGATGGCGTTCAGCTTGGCCCAGATACCGCACGGCTTGCCGGCCTCGGCGTTTTCGATTTCGGCCTCGGCGGCGTCCTGGGCGAGCGCGGGGTCGCAGGAGAAGTAGGAGAGGTCAGTGTAAATGCGCGCGGTGATCGGGTGGTAGTTGCCGGTGCCGAAATGCACGTAGCGGCGCAGACGCCCGCTCTCGCGGCGGACGACCAGCGAAACCTTGGCGTGGGTCTTGTAGTCGAGGAAGCCATAGACGACCTGCGCGCCGGCGCGTTCCAGATCGCGTGCCCAGCGGATATTGGCTTCTTCGTCGAAACGGGCCTTCAGCTCGACCATCGCGGTGACGGACTTGCCGGACTCCGCCGCGTCGATCAGCGCGCGCACGATCGGCGAGTTCTCGCTGGTCCGGTAGAGCGTCTGCTTGATCGCCATCACCGACGGGTCGGCCGCGGCCTGGCGCAGGAACTGCACGACCACGTCGAAGCTCTCATAGGGGTGATGGACGATGATGTCCTTGGCCCGGATCGCCGCGAAACAGTCGCCGCCGAAATCGCGGATGCGCTCGGGGAAGCGGGCGTTGAACGGCGGGAACAGGAGGTCGGGCATGTCGTCGGTGATGATCTCGCTGACATCGGCGAGACCGAGGATGCCGTCCTGCTCGAAGACGTCGACTGGATCGACGTCGAGCTCGCGGATCAGGAAAGCCTTGAGCTGCGGCGGCATGGCGGCATCGATTTTCAGGCGGATCACGCTGCCGCGGCGGCGGCGCTTGAGCGCGCTTTCGAACAGCCGCACCAGATCTTCGGCCTCTTCCTCGACCTCGATCTCGCTGTCGCGGACGATGCGGAAAAAGCCGTCGCCGCGCAGCGAGAAGCCGGGGAAGAGCTTGTCGAGGAAGAGCAGCACGACCTGCTCCAGCGGCAGATAGCGGTGCCCTTCGCCCGGCAGCCGAATGAAGCGGTCGAGCTGGGTGGGCAGCGGCACCAGTGCGAAGAGGTGCTCTTCGGCAGTCGGGCGCTTCAGCTCCAGCGCAATGCCGAAGCCGAGATTGGGGATGAAGGGAAAGGGATGCGCCGGATCAACGGCGAGGGGCGTCAGGATCGGGAAGATATGGTCGAGGAACTCGGTTTCGAGCCCGGCCCGGTCGGCCTCACCCAATTCGCTGGGCTTGGCGACGGAGATGCCGGCGGCATCGAGCTCGGAGCGCAGCGTGCGCCAGCGCTCCTGCTGGGCGCCCATGAGCTCGCCCGCGCGATCGCTGATGGCATCGAGCTGCTGCGCCGGCGTCATACCGTCCTGGCTCGGCGCCTTGACGCCGGCGTTCACCTGGCCTTTCAGCCCGGCAACGCGGACCATGTAGAATTCGTCAAGGTTGCTCGCCGAAATCGAGAGGAAGCGGAGGCGCTCCAGGAGCGGATGCCGGGGATTGGCCGCTTCCTCCAGAACACGCTCGTTGAAGGCCAGCCAGGAAAGCTCGCGGTTGATGTACCGCGCCGGGCTGTCTATGGCGACGACATCGGCGTCCTGCTTTGCTGCCTTGGCCACGAAACGTCCTCCTCTCGGCGGCGCCGGAATAATGACATCAAATCCTATAATAAAGATAAGATCTCAGGTGGATTTCGCCATGTCCCGTTTGCCCCCGAATGTCCTAGGGTTAGCACGAAAAGTCCGGTCAGTACGAAGAGACGGGCCCGCGTCCCGAGCCGCCCATGAAGACGCTGTTCCTCTTGCGCCACGCCAAGTCGTCCTGGGACGATCCGGCGGTCGACGACTTCGACCGGCCGCTGGCGCCGCGCGGTGAGCGCGCGACGAAGCGGCTGGCGCGGCATATCGGTGCCCTGGACTATGAGTTCGATCTCGTCCTCTGCTCCGCCGCCCGGCGCGCCAAGGACACCTGGGACCGGATCGCCCGCAGTCTGGCAAGCGACACCCCCATTCGTCATCTGCGCGAACTCTACCTCACCGGCCAAGACGGTTTTGTGACGGCGCTGCGCGGCCTCGATGACGACATTGCCTCGGTGGTGCTGGTGGCGCACAATCCCGACATCGCCGAATTCGCCGACTGGCTCTGCCGCGACGGCGACGAGGAAGCCTTACGCCTCCTACGCGCCAAATATCCAACCGGCGGGTTTGCCGTGATCACGCTCGATTGCGACCGCTGGGCTGATCTCGACGCGAAAACGGGATATCTGGAGAGCTTTGCGGTGCCCCGGGCCTTGCCCGACCCGTAAACGGCGAACCGCGTCGGCGGCGATCAGTCGATCCAGAACCGCCGATGCGTCTTGTGACGCCGCCAGACGACCGGCACACGGCCAAGATCGCCTTCCATGCGCCCAAGGTTCCAGCCAGTGACCAGGGCGTCGACGCGTGAAACCGCGCGGTAAAGGCTCTTCTGGTCGGCGGCACGGGCCGCCAGCTCGGCCATCATGTCGTGACCGACCACCGAATCGTTCAAGGTGCCGAGGACATCCTGAATTTCACGGAGCGATGCGAGATAGGGTTGCGTCAGCTTCTTCTTGAAGAGTTTTTGAAAGAATTCAGCGGCATAACGGAGATTCTTCGCGCGAATCCTCAAGCGATGCAGGTCCGCTTCGGAGAGTTCGGCGGCACGGTCGCCGAGCTTGCGCATCTTGCGCTCGCGCTCCTTGAGCGCCGCGCGGGCGAACTTCGTGATCGGCCGCGCCAGCGCCTTGCGGGCCTTCTTGCCGGGGCGCATCCAGAGCCCACGGTCGAGCCAGACCTCCGCGCGCAACAGGATCGCGGTGAAGCGCGGATCAACGACCGCCTGGCGGGCACGGGCATAGGCTTCGCTGCGCGTCTCATCGGCGAGACGCAGAGTATGTCCCAAGCCGTTCTTGGCGCCGCGATGCGCCGCGATCCGCTCCAGCGTCTCGGCGATGAAGACGTCCCAGTCGCGCGCCGGGCCCAACTGGCGCTGCAGCCAGCGCAGCTCTTCGCGTAGATAATCTGCAATGTCTTCGGCGAGCAGCGGGTGCACGAGCCCCAAGATCGCGCGGAGGCGGCGCAGACCCACCCGCATCTGATGCACGCCTTCGGGATCGGTCCCGTCGAGCACCGCCGGCTCGTTCGCAAGCATATGCGCCATACAATCGCGGATAATCGCGGGGATGGCCTCGCCGACCGTCATCGAGCGCTTGAGCTTGAGCGGCTGCGACTTGACCGGCACCGGGCGGTTGCCCGTGGCGAGCCCATAGCCGCGCGATGCCTTGGTGCGCTGCTCGAGGCGGACCGGCAGGCTCTCGTGGAGCGCCAGGGCCAGCTCGGTGAGGCGCGCGGGATGGCCGGAAATGAGCTCGAACTCGGCCTCGCATATCTTCATGACCCGGTCGCCGGAGCGCACCTCGCCGACATCGAGGGCGACCTCGATCTCGGCGTCGACCATGCGCACGGGCAGGACGCGCCGGGTGATGTCGGTGATGAAGACGGGCTTGAGGTTCTGGGCGAGAGCGGGGTCGACGCGAAGCCCTCCGGTTTCGGCCGGATCGAGGCGGCTCAGATCCGGCGCGTCGCTGTCGACCTCGGCCTCGTATTCGAGATAGGACTTTGCGGTGCGGCGCCCATTGTGCCGAGAGGGCACCTTGAGCGTCTGCAGGCGGTCCTTGCCGTCGGTCTGGCGGACCCGGAGCGCGGCCCCGCAATCCCGCAAGGCGAGCTCGTCGGTATCGAAATAGGTGGTGAACAGGTGGTGCGTGTGCGCCCGGCCCTGCGCCAGCGAACGCAGCAAACCATGGCGTTGAAACCGGTCCAGTTGCTCAGGCAACAAGCCCAGTTTCAGCTCGACTTCCTGGTTCATGCGCTCGACCGCCGTACGATCGCCCCCGGTTCTCAAAACTTTAATGATCGCGCCGGGAGACGCAAGCGGAAGCGGGCAATTCGCCCCGTTTTTCGCGCTCAAAGCGTGCTGTTGAAGGCGCCGCCGTCGAGCAGGACGTTCTGACCATTCATGAACCCGGCATGGACGCCGCAGAGATAGGCGCACATTTTGCCGAACTCCTCCGGCTCGCCGAAGCGCTTGGCGGGGTTGGCCAGGCGACGGCTCTCGCGCATCTCCTCGTAGGTGACACCCTGGAAGCGGGCATTGTCCTTCAGGTTCTGCTCCAGCCTATCGGTGTCGAAGACGCCGGGAAGCAAGTTGTTGATGGTGACGTTGTGCTCGACGACCTGGCGCGCGAGGCCGGCAACGAAACCGGTGAGGCCCGCCCGCGCGCCGTTCGACAGGCCGAGGATCGCGAGCGGCGATTTCACGGCGCCGGAGGTGATGTTGACGATGCGGCCGAACTTGCGATCGATCATGCCGTCGATCACCGCCTTGATGAGGAAGATCGGCGTCAGCATGTTGGCGTTGAGGGCGTCGATCCATTCCTCGCGGCCCCAATCGCGGAAATCGCCGGCCGGCGGCCCGCCCGCATTGGTCACCAGGATATCGGGGTTGGGGCACGCGGCGAGCGCGGCTTCGCGGCCTTCATCGCTGGTGATATCGCCGGCGACGGTGGTCACCGTGGCACCGGTCGCTTTGCGAACCTCCTCGGCGGCGGCGTCGAGCGTGGCGGCGGTGCGCGCCGTCATGACGATCTCCACCCCCTCCTCCGCCAGGGCGCGCGCGCAGGCGAGGCCGAGGCCCTTGCTCGAGGCGCAGACGATGGCCGTCTTGCCAGCTATTCCCAAATCCATGCGATGATCCCCCCTCTCATCGAAATCCCGTCTCAGCGACGTCCGGCCTGTCTAACCCGCCTGAGGCCGGGTCTCCAAGCGCTCAAGAAGCTCCGCGGCCAGCGGGCGCGTGATCCGGCGCTGCCGCGCCAAGGCTTCGCGGTCGAGCACATCGACCAGTTGACGCGCCGAGGCGAAGCTGCGCTCCATGCGCGCGGCGATATAGTCGATGACCCGGCGGTCGACGGCAAGCTGGCGGTCGGCGAAGAGCTTGGCCAGCACGGCGGCCATCAGCTCGTCATCCGGCTGGGCGACCGCGATGGCGGGCAAGGCGCCGAGACGCGAGGCCAGATCGGCCAAGCCGATCGCCCAGCGCGCGGGCGGCGTGCGCGCGGTGAGCAGCATCGTGTCGCCGCGCGCCTTGAGCGCATTGTAGAGGTGGAAGAGCGCGATCTCGGCCGCTGCCCCGCCGGCGGCGACGCTGTTCTCCGCATCGTCGAGGACCAGATGGCCGCGTCCCTCGATGAGGGGTGCCACGGCCGCGCCGGTGAGCTCGGCGGCGCTCAGCGTCCGCGCTTTCGATTGCGTGCGCCAGACGGCGACCAGATGGCTCTTGCCGCATCCGGCCGGCCCGTAGATCACCAGGGCCGAGGCCGGCCAGTCGGGCCAGCGGTCGAGCCAGGCGACCGCGTCCCGGTTGCCCTCGGCGACGACGAAGTCGGCTTTGCCGAGGGCGGCGCGGTGGCGGAGATCGAGGGGGAGCTGGCCGGCCATCATTCGTCCGCCGATGGCCCGTCGCCCGTGAACATTGGGCTTGCCTGATAGCGTTTGAGGCCGAAACGGGCGAGCTCGCCGATGATCGCAGCGATCGGCACGGCGAGCAGCACGCCCAGGAATCCTAGCAGCGCGCCGCCGGCGAAGACTGCGAAGATGATCCACACGGGATGCAGGCCGACGCTGTCGCCGACCAGCTTGGGCTGCAGCAGCGCGCCCTCGATGAGCTGGCCGGCCATGAAGATCGCCGCGACGATGATGACCGGCAGGGCCGCGTCGAACTGGAAGAGCGCCAGGCCGACCGCGGCGACGAAGCCGAGCGTCGCGCCGACGAAGGGGATGAACGAGAGAAGCCCCGCGGCGATGCCGACCAGAAGTCCGAACTTCAGCCCGGCGATCGACAGTGCAGCGGCGTAGAACACGGCGAGCGCCAGACAGACCAGCGCCTGGCCGCGCAGAAATCCCGCGAGACGGTGGTCGATAGCGGCGCCGAGGGCGCGGATGTCGCTCTGGTGGCGGCGCGGCAGCCAGCCGTCGATCCGCGCCACCAGCCGGTCCCAGTCGTTCAGCAGATAGAAGGTGACGACCGGAGTGACGACGATCAGCGAGGCGATCTGGAAGAGCGCCAGGCCGCCTTTGAGGACCTGCGCTGCGACACCGCCGAACCACTTCACGGCCTCGCCGGAGAAGCCCTGCAGGCTTTCCTTGAGGCCCTTCAGCTGATCGGGCGAGAGGCGGTCTTCCAGCAGCCCGGTGGCCCAGGCGACCAGTCCCTTGACCGCCTCGGCGTGGCGCGGAATGTCGGCGATGAGATCGAGCGACTGACGGTAGAGCAGCGGCACGACGAGGACCAGCAGGCCGGCGATCACCAGCAGGAAGGCCGCCGTGATGATCGAGGTCGCGACGACGCGCGAACAGCCCCAACGCTCCAGCCGGTCGGCGGCCGGATCGAGGAAATAGGCCGAGGCCATGCCGACGATGAAGGGCAGCAGAATGCTGCGCAAGAGGTAGAGCATCAGGACGAGGGCGACGAAGCCCGCGAGCCACCAGATCCAGGCGCGGCCCTTCACCGTGTATCCTCCATGTCCGCGGTCTGGCGCAGCCAGTTGCCGGCATAGATGACGCCCGAGATCAGCGTGGTCGCGGCGACCACATAGATCATCATCTCCACGCCGCCATAATCCCTGAAGCCGAGGCCCAGTTTAGCCAGGACGAGGGCTGCCAGCATGATCTGGGCGGTCGTGTTGATCTTGCTGGTGAGCGAGGGGTTGAGCTTGTAGCGCTCCACCAGGATCAGGCCCAACAGCGCGCCGGCGAGAATCATGACGTCGCGTGAGACAACCAGGATGACCAGCCATGTCGGCAGCCAGCCGGTGTGGCCCAGCGCGATGTAGACGCTGACGAGCAGCGCCTTGTCGGCCAGCGGGTCGAGGAACTTGCCGACCTCGGTCTCGGCGTTGAAATGCTTGGCGATCAGGCCGTCGACGGCATCGGAGACGCCGGCCGCGATGAACAGCCAGAAGGCCCAGTCATAGCGGCCCTTCAGGATCAGCCACACGGCGATCGGCACCGCCGCCAGGCGTCCGAGCGAAATGAGATTGGGAATGTTCACGGGGTCTTCTTGGGCGCCGGTTTCTCGTCCCCGTTCCCGGTCACGACGCCGCCGCCGAGCCGCAGCTCGTAGGTCGGCTCCCCCGACGGCGCGCCGCCATTGGCACCGCTTGTCGTGCCGCCGCCATTGCCCGTCTCGCCGCCCGAGCCACTTGTGCCGCCCGAACCGCCGGAACCGCCTGAACCGTTTGTGCCGCTGGCGGCACCGGCAAGCGCCACCAACTCGACATTCTGCTGGGCGAGGCCGCTGGCGAGCCGCTTGATGTCGCCGACGAAGGAGATGGCGAGGATCGCCCGCTCGCGCGAGAGCCGCAGCACACGCGTTCCCTTGACCACGCGCACCCGCTTCACGCGGTCGTGGAGATCGGTCCATTGGCTGAGCGATTCGATGGGCACGCGGACGGTGACGGTGCTCGGCTCGCCGCCGATGACGGCCTGGTTCTCGACCTTCCACTGGCGTTCGATGGCGCGCGCGACGGCGGTCGCGGTGGCGACGTAGGTCTCATCGCGGCTCGCCGCCTGGACCGCGCCGCGCCGGCCGGCGCTGAGGACACGGCGGGCCCGCGCGTCATAGCGCCAGAGCCGCACCACGAGCGTCGGATGCTCGGCGCTGCCGCCGGTCTCCTCGGCGAAGGCGATGAGCACCCCGCCGGCGCTGTAACGGTTGGCGAAAACCTCTAGCGACTTGCGGTCGCGCTTCAACGCCTGGTCGGCATTGATCGCCTGCACGTCGCCCAGATCGCCCAGCGCCAGCACGAAGGGCACGAGGCCGCCCTTGAGCGGCACCTTGTTCCAGGCCTCGCGCCAGGGGTTCGCCCCTTCCCACAGGACCAGCTTGTTTCCGGAGCGGAACAGCGGCACGACGACGACCGGCCGGCTTGGCGTATCGACGAAGTTGATGCCGGCGATCTTGAGGATACTGCGCACGCGGTCCGGCTTGAACCGCACGGTCAGGAGCGCGAGATAGCGGACCTTCGACGACCGTTCGCGCCGCACCGAGATGCCGTCGACCAGCCCGTTGATGTCTTCGCTCGACGGCTTGGGCAGCCGCGCATGCTCGCTGGTATGCGCAAGACGGCGGAGCAGCAGGTTGAAGGCCTTCTCCTGGCCCTGCGCCAACGCCTTGCGGCGCGCGGCCTGCGTGTCCTTGGCCGTCGCGTCGATCGGCACGTCCTCGACGGTGAAGGGATCGACGCCCTGGGCGCGCGCCGGCCCGTTCGCCACGGCGAATGCCAACGCCACGAGCATGAGGACGAGCGTGCGGGAAAAACGTGTAGCGGCGCCGCTGATGGCGCGCCGGGGATCGGTCATTGCAATGCCACCGCAATCGGTAAACTATGGAACCCGCGCCCCGGGGCGCGTCACGATTATATAGCTCATGATGCCGGGGGACGCCATCAACACCGAACGCTACAAGGAAGCAGGCGTCGATATCGACGCGGGCGCGGCGTTGGTCGAACGCATCAAGCCGCTGGCCGGCGCCACCGCGCGGTCGGGTGTGATGGATGCGCTCGGCGGCTTCGGCGCGCTCTTCGATCCCAAGGCCGCCGGCTATTCCGACCCGGTGCTGGTCGCCGCGACCGACGGGGTCGGCACCAAGCTCGAGATCGCCCAGGCCGTGGGCAAGCACGATACGGTCGGCATCGATCTGGTGGCGATGTGCGTGAACGACCTGCTGGCCCAGGGCGCCGAGCCGCTCTTCTTCCTCGACTACTTCGCGACCGGCAAGCGCGAGGTGACCGCGGCCGCGGAGGTCGTTGCCGGCATCGCCGAAGGCTGCAAGCGCGCGGGCTGTGCCCTGATCGGCGGCGAGACGGCAGAGATGCCCGGCATGTATGCGCCGGGCAGCTACGATCTGGCCGGCTTCGCCGTGGGGGCGATCGAACGCGGGGCCGGTCTGCCCGCCGACGGGATCGGCGTGGGCGACGTGGTATTGGGCCTCGCCTCGGACGGGATCCATTCGAACGGCTATTCGCTGGTGCGGCGCATCGTAACGGAGGCCGGGCTCGGCTACGACGCGCCGGCGCCCTTCGCCGAGGGACGCTCATTGGGCGAGGCGTTGCTGCAACCGACCCGCATTTATGTGAAGCCGTGCCTTGCGGCGATCCGCGCCGGCACGGTCAGCGCGCTCGCGCATATCACCGGCGGCGGGATCACCGAGAACCTGCCGCGCGTGCTGCCCGACGGTATCGGCGCGGCGATCGCGGGCGGATCCTGGACCATCCCGCCGGTCTTCCGCTGGCTCGCCAAGGCAGGCAACGTCGCGCCGGCGGAGATGGCGCGCACCTTCAACTGCGGCATCGGCATGGCGCTCATCGTGCCCGCCGCGGCGGAGGCGGACATGATCGCGCAACTGAGCGATGCGGGCGAGACGGTGTCCCGGATCGGTGAGCTCGTGGCCCATGACGGGACCGGCGAGCGGGTGACGCTGAGCGATTGGGACGCGCAATGGCGGCGCTGAAGCTCGGTGTGCTGATCTCGGGGCGCGGCAGCAACCTGCAGGCGCTGATCGACGCCTGCGCGGACGAGGCGTATCCCGCCGAGGTCGTGCTGGTAATCTCGAACAAGGCGGATGCGCAGGGTTTGAAGCGCGCGCAGGCAGCCGGCATCGCCACGCTCACCATCAGCCACCGCGACTACGAGGACCGCGACGCATTTGATGCAGAGATCAGCGCGGCGCTCAGCGACGCGGGCGCGCAACTCGTTTGCCTCGCCGGCTTCATGCGGCTGCTGGGCGAGGCTTTCGTGGAACGCTGGCGCGACCGGCTGATCAACATCCATCCCTCGCTGCTGCCGGCCTTCAAGGGGCTCAACACGCAGGCGCGCGCCGTCGATGCGGGGGTGCGCATCTCGGGCTGCACCGTCCACTTCGTGCGGCCGGCGATGGATGACGGGCCGATCATCGTGCAGGCCGCGGTGCCCGTGCTGGCCGGCGACGACGAGGACGCGCTCGCCGCGCGCATCCTGGTGGCCGAGCACAAGGCCTATCCGCTGGCGGTCCGCCTGATCGCCGAGGGCCGGGCCCGGGTGGTGAATGAGCGCGTGGTGATCGACGGTGCAACCGATGTCGAGGGCTTGATGCTCAACCCGCCCGACCCGTCGGGGAAGCGCCACGGGCTCTTCGAGCTTTTCGAGCGCGCCAAGTCCTAGGCCGCCCTACCCGGGGGCTTGGATCACAGGACTTGGATCGTTGCCGCCCGATTGCTATATGAGGCGCGCGACGGATCGACGCCGGCCAAGGAAAGCCCAGACATGGCTTCGAATTTCGACCTCAAGCCGCATCAGGAGCAGTGGCGCGCCTTCACCAAGATCATGACCTATTCCGCCGCCGGATGCGTGGCAGTGCTGGTCCTGATGGCGCTGTTGTTGCTGTAGTCACCGCCTGATTTTTCAGCCGACGATCTCGTCGGGCTTGAAGAAGAAGTCGATCTCGATCTTCGCGTTCTCCGGCGAATCGGAGCCGTGCACCGAGTTGGCCTCGATCGACTCGGCAAAGGCCTTGCGGATGGTGCCCTCGTCCGCCTCGGCCGGGTTGGTGGCACCCATCACCGCGCGGTTCTTCTCCACCGCGTTCTCGCCTTCCAGCACCTGGACGACCACCGGCCCCGAGGTCATGAAGGCCACGAGGTCGTTGTAGAACGGCCGCTCCTTGTGGACCGCGTAAAAGCCCTTGGCCTGGTCCTCGGTGAGCTGCAGGCGCTTCTGCGCAACGATGCGCAGGCCCGCCTCCTCCAACATTGCGTTCACCTTGCCGGTGATGTTGCGCCGGGTCGCGTCCGGCTTGATGATCGAGAGCGTGCGTTCGAGCGCCATGGCCGAGGGTCCTTCCGGGTTTCGATATTCGGGGAATTTCGGGGGCTTATAGCGGCTCCGCCCGGCGCCGACAACACCGTGGTTCCCCAGGCCAAATCGAGGCGGCTTGCCCGCCGCCGGGCATTCGCGCATGGTCCGGCGAACGGTCACGTCGTGGCAGGGTGCAAGAAGGTTCAATCGGTGTTCGGGCGGAAGAAAAAGCAGCCGAAACTGGCGCGCGTCGAGCGCGAGAGCGAGCGGATAGCCCAGCTTCTGGCGCTCCATTCGGTCGATGCTGTGATCGATATCGGGGCCAATGAGGGACAATATGCGCGCCGGCTGCGCGAGGCGGGCTATCGCGGCTCCATCGTCTCGGTCGAGCCCGGCGCGCCAGCGCACGCCGCGCTGAGCGGTGCCTGCGCGGATGATCCCGATTGGGCGGTGGCGCCGCGCATGGCGCTGGGCGAGGCTGCCGGCGAGGCGACGCTTCATCTGTCCAACCGCAGCGACATGAACTCGCTGAAGCCGATGGCGGCGGTGACGAGCGAGGCGTTCCCCAAGGCACTTGCCGCCGGAACGGATACGGTCGAGGTCGCACGGCTCGACGCGGTGCTCGATGATCTCGTTGGGAAAACGGCTCGAAGGGTCTTCGTGAAGATCGACACGCAGGGCTTCGAGGCGGAGATCCTGCGCGGCGCCGAGGGGGTGCTCGACCGCATCGCCGGGTTCCAGCTCGAGCTGTCGCTGCTGCCGCTCTACGAGGGCGAGGCGACCTATCTTCCCGTGCTCCAACTGCTCGATGCGCTCGGATTCGAGTTGCACCTGGTGCTTTCGGGAAATTTCAGCCGGCGGCTTGGCCGGCAGCTCCAGTTCGACGGGGTCTTCTTCCGCGATTAAGCCGCGTCGGCGCGTTTCAGCACGGCCTGGCCGGTGAGCGCCTTGCCTTCGATCGTGATGGCGCCGGTAGTCATCAGCGTGAGCGTATCGCCGTCCAGGGTGAACCGCCGCCGCTGGACCGTGCCGGTCCAGTTCGGGTGGAAGGCCGCCTCGACGTCGACCACGAGGACGTCGTCGCCCTCGATCCGGCAGGGCCCGCCGAACGAGACATAGCTCGCCGCCGCGGTGTCGCGCTCGGCCAGGCTGCCGCCCAAGACATCGTTCTCGGCGAAGGCGTCGCGCGCGCCGGCCATGAAGCTCAGGCTCGCATAATTGTCGGGCGTGACCGTGACGAAACCCCGCGGGTTTTCGCCGAGCGGGAAATGCTCGCCGCCCTCCTCGTCGGTGAAGACGAAGCGTTCCAACCGCCAGGCGCCGACCAGATCCCCGCTCATGCCTTTTTCTCCCAGCCGCCGCTTTCGGTCTGCTGATAGTAGACGACGTCGTGCCCGGCGGCCTTGTATGCGGTCCAGCGCTCGCGCGCGGCCGCCACCGCCGCATCGTCGTTGCCGTCGAACATTTCCAGGCAGCGCTCGAAGCCGTCGAAATCATCCGCCGTGGCGCCGTCGGTCAGGACGAGTATGCCGGCGTCATTGGGGTTCTCGGGCTCGGTGGCGAGCCAGATCGGCTGGGCTTCGGCGTTGCCGTCCTTGGCGCTGCCATGCGGCACGAAGCTGTCCGGGCGATAGGTCCAGAGGACGCCGTTCAGTTGCTCGATGCGTTCCTCGGAGCGCGCGACGACGACGGCGCGCTTACCGGCCTGGAGCACCTTTTCCAGGAGCATCGGCAGGGCCCGTTCCAGCGGCGAGCGCTGGAGGTGATAGAAGCCGATTTCTGTCATCGTCCCGGCGCCACGCTACTCATCGTGGTTGGCTACTTTTCGTAATGCGCGCTCACGAAATGGTCGAGCAGGCGGACGCCGAAGGCGGTGCCGCCCTTGGGCACGGTGGCGGTGTCTTTCTTCGACCAGGTGACGCCGGCAATGTCGAGATGCGCCCAGGGCACCTTGTTGACAAAGCGCTGGATGAACTGCGCGGCGGTGATCGAGCCGCCCTCGCGGCCGCCGATGTTCTTCATGTCGGCGGCGTCGCTGTCGATCTGCTTGTCGTAGGCATCGCCCAGCGGCATGCGCCACAGGCTCTCGCCGACCGCCTTGCCGGACTTCATCAGCCGCTCGGCCAGCGTGTCGTTGTTGGAGAAAAGCCCGGCATGCTCGGAGCCGAGGCTGATGATGATGGCGCCCGTAAGCGTCGCCAGATCGACCATGAGCTGCGGCTTGAAGCGATCCTGCGTGTACCAGACCGCGTCCGCCAGCACGAGCCGGCCCTCGGCGTCGGTGTTGAGGACCTCGATGGTCTGGCCGGACATGGAGGTGACGATATCGCCCGGGCGCTGCGCCGTCGCCGAGGGCATGTTCTCGACCATGCCCATGACGCCGATGGCGTTCACCTTGGCCTTGCGCTTGGCCAGCGCCTTCATGAGACCGAGCACGACGCCGGCGCCGCCCATGTCCCATTTCATATCTTCCATGCCCTGGGCCGGCTTGATCGAGATGCCGCCGGTATCGAAGGTGACGCCCTTGCCGATGAAGGCGACGGGCTTGGTGCTCTTGGCCGCCCCGTTCCACTGCATGACGACGAGGCGCGGCTCGTTGGCGCTGCCCTGCGCCACGCCAAGAAGCGCGCCCATGCCGAGCTTGGCCATCTCCTTTTCGTCGAGGATCTCGACCTTGATGCCGATCCGCTCGAGCTTCTTGGCCTCCTTGGCGAAGCTTTTCGGGTTGATGATGTTCGCCGGCTCGGAGACCACGTCGCGGGTCAGCGCCACGCCTTCCGCGACCCCGGCGAGCGGCGTGTAATAGGTTTTGGCGCCGGCGGCGTCGGACGTCATCACGGTGAAGTTGCGCAGGCTCGGCTTCTTTTCCTTCTTCTCCTTCGTGCGGTACTTGTCGAAGCGGTAGCTGCGCAGGTTGGCGCCCAACGCAATGCGCGCGGCGGTCTCGGCCTCGTCGATCTTGGCATCTTCCAGTCCGTCCACCTGCACCGCCGCGTCGACCACGCCGGCCGCATTCAGGCTGGCGACGACGTTGCCGCCAATGGCCTCGGCCTTCAGCGCGTCGAACTCGGCGACCTTGCCGATGCCGACCAGCATCACTCGCGTCGCCTCGATCCCCTCGGGCGCCAGAATATCGAGCGATTGGTCGGTCGATCCCTTGAAACGCGAGACCTCCATGGCGCGTCGGAGCGCGCCCTTGAGGGTCTCGTCGAGCGCCTTGGCGGCGGGTGTCAGCGCACGGTTCTCGGCGACCGCGACGACGAGCGTGCCGAGTTTCGGCATGGCGGGTTGGGTGAAGGCAATCTTCATGAGGGCTCTTCTCGCTGGAAAGAATATGCGCGCGACGGCGGTAACAATCTCGCGCCAGTGACTTGGGGGAAGCAATATGCCAGCAGACGCGAATGCGCAAGCCGGGGCCGGCGCACCCTTGATCACCGTTGCGTGGGCCGCGAAAACGGTGGCGGCGACACGGGCGAGCCGCTAAGGAGGGGCCGTTATGCCGACCACAACGGACCCTTCCCAGCCGGGCGTGTCCTTTATCGTCCCGGTCTACAACAAGGCGCCTTACCTCGAAGGCGTGCTCGCGGCGATTCGCGCCCAGCGCGGTGACTTTCCGCGCCAGTATGTGTTCGTCGACGACGGATCGAGCGACGGCTCGCTGGAGATCGTCCGCCGCCTGACCGAGGGCTGGCCCGACACGGTGATCGAAACGCAGAGCAACCAAGGCTCGGCGCATGCGACCAACCGCGCGGTCGCGCTGGCCACGCAACTGTTCGTCAAATTCGTCGATGCCGACGATCTGCTCGCCCACGATGCGACCGAACGGCTGTTGGCGGCGCTCCACGACAGCGACGCGTGCCTCGTCTACGGCGATGCGCAGGACTTCGAGGCAGATACGCCGCCCGACCTCGGAGCAGCGTTGCCGGAAACGCCGCCGGTCCGCCGGCTGCGCGCGCCGCTCAAGCTCGCCTTGAAGAACTCGCTCTTCAACCCAACGCAGTTCCTGGCCCGCACCGAGGCCGTGCGCATGGTCGGCGGCTGTGACGAGGCGATCGTCTTCAGCCAGGAATACTCGCTCACCCTGCGCCTCGCGGCGAAATGGGATTTCCTCAAGCTCGACGCGATCGTGGCGTATCTGCCGCGCGCCGCACCCGGGCGCTTGTCCGATAACCAGGCGCGGCAACTGAAGCGCGTGACGCTGGCCTGCGCCAGCTTCCTGCGTGACAATCCCGACGTGCCAGCAGCGCTCGCCCGCTTTGCCTGCCGACGCGCCGCCGGACGGGCCTGGAAGTTCGCCCACAGGCATATGGGCGCGGGGCTCGGCTCGCCCTGGTATCGGTACTATGTCCGGAGCCTGCTCGGGCTGACGGGACCCGCCGGCGATTTCGTGGAGCGCTGCGCGGCGGTCTATGATCGCGCGCCGACGGATACGTCGGAGATCCCGCAGTTGGGGGCGACCAGACCGGCGCAGAAGTAATCGACGCATGAACACCTTGGCCCGGCATCCCTCCAAACGCCTGCGCTACGCGCTCGACTATCCGCGCTTGAAGCGGCTGTGGCGGCGCAACCGCGATGCGACCCTGGTCAGCCGCCGGCGCTATATTGGCAATCTGCACCTCGTTGCGAGCGAACTTGCGGACCCGGCGCTCGACGGTGCGGCCGTGGTCGAATGCGGCACCTGGAAAGGCGGCATGGCCTGCGGACTGC
>JARRKQ010000014.1:0-30367 GCA_037387885.1 Alphaproteobacteria bacterium
AGGATAAACTCCCCTGCCCTTACCTCGGCTCTTACCTCGACCTCACCTGCCCCCCTCGACGAAAGCGGCCGGCCCCTTGTCGGCGGCCGGCCCCTTCCATCATCAGAAATCCCTGGACTGAGCTAGGCTCAGTTGAGCGCCTCCTTGAGCGCCTTGCCAGCTTTGAACTTCGGCACATTGGCCGCTGGAATGGTGATAGCCTGACCGGTGCGCGGGTTACGCCCTTGCGAGGCGTTGCGGCGCGAGACGCTGAAGGTTCCGAAGCCCACCAAGCGAACTTCAGTCCCCCCCTGAAGCGACTCGACGATGCCATCAAGAACAGCCTCAACGGCTTTCGCCGCGTCAGCCTTCGACAACCCAGATTTTCCGGCCACGACTGCGGCAAGATCGTTCTTGTTCACCTTTATGGTTCTCCCCCGACAAACTGTACGAAACGAAAAACACGAGCGGCGCGATGCCCCACGTGCGTGTGAAGTGTACGGGCACGTTTGCGCTCAGGTCAAACCAAACCCAGCGGTTTTCCACACGTAATTGCCACTTTTTGGCCGTATGTGGACAACTTTGTTACGATTGTCTTGAATTGTCACAGTTGCGCATCACCGCGCGCGCGATACTGCCGTGACGCTGCAATGAAGTTGGAATCAAAAAAGCCGCCGGTCAATGCCGGCGGCTTTGTTGTGTGATGTGTGTTTGTCGTTGCGCGCGTGTGCGCGTCACCGTGTCGTTTTGATGTCGCGTCAGTGTATGACGCCGCCGTCGCGTCAGCGCGTGACGACGCAATCGCTCAGTGCGTGATGACGCCGTCGGCGATGTCGCTTTTCGGATCGCCCTTCTTCGCGACGGGCACGTCGTCTTCCTCTTCGGTCCACTCGATCGGAACGGGCTGGGTGACGAGCGCGTGCTCCAGAACTTCGTCGACGGTGGCGATCGCGATGATCTCCAATCCCTTTTTCACGTTGTCGGGTATGTCGGCGAGGTCCTTCTCGTTGTCCTTGGGAATGATGACCGTCGTCAGACCGCCGCGATGCGCCGCGAGCAGCTTCTCCTTCAGACCGCCGATCGGCAGCACGCGGCCGCGTAGCGTGATCTCGCCGGTCATGGCGACATCCTTGCGCACGGCGATCCCGGTCAGCACCGAGACGATCGAGGTGATCATCGCAACGCCAGCCGACGGGCCGTCCTTGGGGGTGGCGCCCTCGGGCACGTGAACGTGGATGTCCTTCTTCTCGAACACGGTCGGACGGATGCCGAAGCTGGTAGCGCGCGACTTCACGAAGCTCTCGGCCGCCTGGACCGATTCCTTCATCACGTCGCCCAGCTTGCCCGTCGCCGTCACCTTGCCCTTGCCCGGCAGGGTCACGGCTTCGATTGTCAAGAGCTCGCCGCCGACTTCGGTCCAGGCAAGACCGGTCGTGAAGCCGACAGCGTCCTCCAGCTCGACCTCGCCAAAGCGGAACTTGCGCACGCCCAGATACTTTTCCAGGTTGCGCGAGGTGACGGCGACCTTCTTCTTGTCGCCGCCGACGATCTCCTTGATCGCCTTACGCTGCAGGCTGGCGATCTCGCGCTCGAGGTTCCGGACGCCGGCCTCGCGCGTGTAGTAGCGGATGATGTCGCGCAGCGCGCCGTCGGAGATCGACCACTCGTCTTCCTTCAGGCCGTGCGCCTCGAGCTGCTTGACCATCAGGTGGCGCTTGGCGATCTCCACCTTTTCGTCCTCGGTGTAGCCGGGGATGCGGATGATCTCCATGCGGTCCATCAACGGGCCCGGCATGCGCAGCGTGTTGGCCGTGGTCACGAACATCACGTCCGACAGGTCGTAATCTACCTCGAGGTAATGGTCGGCGAAGGTCGAGTTCTGCTCGGGGTCGAGCACTTCGAGCAGCGCCGACGACGGATCGCCCCGCCAGTCGGCGCCGATCTTGTCGACCTCGTCGAGCAGGAAGAGCGGGTTCGAGCTCTTCGCCTTCTTCATGCTCTGGATCACCTTGCCCGGCATCGAGCCGATATAGGTGCGGCGGTGACCGCGGATCTCGGCCTCGTCGCGCACGCCGCCGAGCGACATGCGCACGAAGTTGCGGCCGGTCGCCTTGGCGATCGACTTGCCGAGCGAGGTCTTGCCGACACCCGGAGGGCCGACGAGGCAGAGGATCGGTCCCTTGATCTTCTTCACCCGCAGTTGCACCGCGAGGTATTCGAGGATCCGCTCCTTGACCTTCTCAAGCCCGTAGTGATCGTCGTTGAGGATCTGCTCGGCGAGCTTGATGTCGTGCTTGAGGCGCGTGCGCTTCTTCCAGGGAATGTTGAGCAGCCAGTCGAGATAGTTGCGCACGACCGTGGCTTCGGCCGACATTGGGCTCATGGTGCGGAGCTTCTTGATCTCCGCGCCAGCCTTCTCGCGGGCTTCCTTGGTGAGGCGCGTCTTCTTGATGCGCTCTTCGAGCTCGGCGATCTCGTCCCGGCCCTCTTCGGTCTCGCCGAGCTCCTTCTGGATCGCCTTCATCTGCTCGTTCAGATAATACTCGCGCTGGGTCTTCTCCATCTGGCGCTTGACCCGGTTGCGGATGCGCTTTTCGACCTGGAGGACGCCGATCTCCGCTTCCATATGCGCGTAGATCTTCTCCAGGCGCTCGGCGACGACGTCGAGCTCAAGCAGCTCCTGCTTTTCCGGGATCTTCAGCGTCAGATGCGAGGCAACCGTGTCGGCGAGCTTGGGCGACTCGTCGATCTGGTTGATCGAGACGAGCACCTCCGGCGGGATCTTGCGGTTGAGCTTGATGTACTGCTCGAACTGCGAGACCACCGTGCGCGAGAGCGCCTCGACCTCCTTCTGGTCGCCGACCTTCTCCTCGACGATGTCGGCGTAGGCCTGGAAGAACTCCTCGTTCTCGGCGTAGCGCACGATCTTGGCGCGCTGGCCGCCCTCAACCAGCACCTTCACGGTGCCGTCGGGCAGCTTCAGGAGCTGCAGGACCGTACCGATCGTGCCGACGGAGTAGATGTCGCCCGGGGTCGGGTCGTCCTGGCTCGCGTTCTTCTGCGTGACCAGCAGGATCTGCTTGTCATCGGCCATGACATCTTCGAGCGCGCGCACCGACTTGTCGCGGCCCACGAAGAGCGGAACGATCATGTGGGGGAAGACCACGATGTCGCGCAGCGGAAGGACCGGAAAGAGCGTGCCACGTTGGATTTCGAACATGGATCAGGCCTCTGTGTCGTTTCTGTTCTTTTGGGGTCGGCCGGACGATGCCGCAGGATTGTCCGGCAAGCATACTCTACAGGGTTTTAAGGTGGCGTTTACGGCGTGAACCTTCAAGGTCGTGCCCCTCGAGGCCCGTTTCCGGGCCTCGTCCCCCAAGCCCACACGAGGACGTGTGGGCCCGCGATCACGCCTTGTTAAGGAAGTCAGGCGCTGGTGCCGACGTCCGGGCGGTCGCTGTAGATCTGGAGCGGCTGGGCCCGCCCTTCGACGACTTCGCGATTGATCGCGATCTCTTCGACCGAGTCCAGCGACGGCAGGTCGTACATGGAGTCGAGCAGAATATGCTCCATGATCGAGCGCAGGCCGCGGGCCCCGGTTTTGCGCTGTATCGCCTTGACGGCGATCGCCGACAGCGCGTCGTCGGTGAAGTTGAGCTGCACGCCTTCCATGTCGAAGAGGCGCTGGTACTGCTTGACGAGCGCGTTCTTGGGCTCCGTCAGAATGCGGATGAGCGCGGTCTCGTCGAGATCCTCGAGCGTGGCGAGGACGGGCAGACGGCCGATGAACTCGGGGATAAGACCGAACTTCAGCAGATCCTCGGGCTCGACGTCGCGCAGCACCTCGCCGGTCTTGCGGTCGTCGGCCGAGCGCACATCGGCGCCGAAGCCGATCGAGGTGCCCTGCCCGCGCGAGGAGATGATCTTCTCCAGGCCCGAGAAGGCGCCGCCGCAGATGAAGAGGATGTTGGTCGTGTCGACCTGCAAGAACTCCTGCTGGGGATGCTTGCGACCGCCCTGGGGCGGGACGCTCGCGATCGTGCCTTCCATGATCTTCAAGAGCGCCTGCTGGACGCCCTCGCCCGAGACGTCACGGGTGATCGAGGGGTTGTCCGACTTGCGGGAGATCTTGTCGACCTCGTCGATATAGACGATGCCGCGCTGGGCCCGCTCGACGTTGTAGTCGGCGGCCTGCAGCAGCTTCAGGATGATGTTCTCCACGTCCTCGCCGACATAGCCCGCCTCGGTGAGCGTGGTGGCGTCGGCCATCGTGAAGGGAACGTCGATGATGCGCGCCAGCGTCTGCGCCAGCAGCGTCTTGCCGCAGCCCGTCGGGCCGATCAGCAGGATGTTCGATTTGGCAAGCTCGACGCCGTTCGACTTGGCGCCGTGGGCGAGCCGCTTGTAGTGATTGTGCACGGCAACGGAGAGCACGCGCTTGGCGTGGTCCTGGCCGATCACGTAGTCGTCGAGGACCTCGCAGATGTCCTTCGGCGTGGGCACCCCGTCGCGCGACTTCACGAGGCTCGACTTGTGCTCCTCGCGAATGATGTCCATGCAGAGCTCGACGCACTCGTCGCATATGAACACCGTCGGGCCCGCGATCAGCTTGCGGACCTCGTGCTGGCTCTTGCCGCAGAACGAGCAGTAGAGGGTGTTCTTGGAGTCGCCGTTGGGTTTGCTCATTCAGACTTGGTCCCGCGCCGGTTGGGGGTGGCGGCGACTCTACTCAGTCGACGAAGACAATGCAAAAACATAAACCCCTCACTGTCCCCGTCCGTGGTCGCCACCACGTAATTTGGGATGTGGTAACGATCTTTTCACCAAATAATTCAAATTTTCGTTAAAAAACAAGGTCAACGCCGCGGGGTCATCCGGCCGCCGGGCAGCCCGCTGCGTGGCTCGGGAAACCAAGCAAAATCAGGTCTCTAGACAGAGTTGGAGATTTGCAGGCTGCGGCCCGGACGGCCCCGGATCGCGGCGTTATTTGTCTTTGCCGCCGGACTTCTTCTCGTCGGATGCGGCGACCGGGCGCTTGATCGCGACCTCGTCGATGATGCCGAATTCCTTGGCCTCGTCGGGGTTGAGGAAGCGGTCGCGCTCCATGGCGTCCTCGATAACCTTAATATCCTGGCCGGTGTGGTTCACATAGATCTCGTTGAGGCGCTGGCGGATCGAGAGGATCTCCTTGGCATGGATCTCGATGTCGGTGGCCTGGCCCTGAAAGCCGCCCGAAGGCTGGTGGATCATGACCCGCGCATTGGGCAGGCAGTAGCGCTTGTCCTTGGCGCCGGCGCAGAGCAGCAGGGAGCCCATCGAAGCGGCCTGGCCGATGCAGACGGTCGAGACGTCCGGCCGGATGTACTGCATCGTGTCGTAGATCGCGAGGCCCGAGGTCACGACGCCGCCCGGCGAGTTGATGTACATAGATATGTCCTTGTTCGGATTCTCCGATTCAAGGAACAGGAGCTGGGCGGAGACCAGCGAGGCCACGTTGTCGTCGATGCCGCCGACAACGAAGATGATCCGCTCCTTCAGCAGCCGGGAGAAGATGTCGTAGGCGCGCTCGCCGCGGTTGGTCTGCTCGATGACCGTCGGGATGAGGTTGATCATGCTGGGGGTGTCGAACTCACGCATCTCTGATGTCTCCTTAGGTGCGCCGAGGTCGATGGCGACCGGCGCCGGCGGCAGGCGGATTGGAACGGGCCAGCGAAGCGGCGGCTACTCTCCGGACGCGTCGTTTTCTGCGGACGTGTCCTTTGAGGCCGTCTTCTTAGCCGGTTTCTTCTTAACGTCGGCTTTCTTCTTCGAACTCTTGGCGGGCTTGGCCTCGCTCTCGCCCTCGGGCTCGTCGGGCTTGAGCAGGTCCTCGGGGCTCACCTCGCGGGTCTCGACCTTGGCCAGCTCCAGAATGTAGTCGACGACCTTGTTCTCGAAGATCGGCGCGCGAAGCTGGGCCTTGGCCCCGGGGTTCTTCTGGTAGATCTCGAAGACCTCGCGCTCCTGTCCCGGATGGCGCTGGGCCTCGGCCATCACCGCCTGGTTCAGCTCCTGGTCGGTGACCTGGACCTGGGCGCGCTGGCCGACCTCGGAGAGCAGCAGGCCGAGCCGCACGCGGCGTTCGGCGATGGTCTGGTACTCGGCCTTCAGCTCGTCCTCGCTCTTGTCCTTGTCCTCGTCCTCGAGCTCATCTTTCTTGCGCGCCTCCTCGATCTGGCGCCAGATCTGCTCGAACTCGATCTCGACCATGCCCGGCGGAACCGCAAAATCATGCGCTTCGGCGAGCTTGTCGAGCAGGTCGCGCTTGAGGCGGCCCTGCGTCACCTGGTCGTAATTGCTTTGCAGCGTCTCGCGCACGCTGTCGCGCAGCGCCGACAGCGATTCAAGGCCGTTGGCCTTGGCGAACTCGTCGTCGATCACCGCCGGCACCGATTCGCGGATCTCCTTGATCGTGACCGTGAATTCGGCCGGCTTGCCCTTAAGCTCGTCATTGCCGTAGTCGTCCGGGAAGTTGACCGTCACCACGACCTCGTCGCCGGGATTCTTGCCCAGCAGCTGCTCCTCGAAGCCGGGAATGAACATCCCCGAGCCAAGCTCGAGGTGATAGTCGTCGGCCTTGCCACCGGGGAATTCCTTGCCGTCGATGCGGCCGACGAAGTCGACCACCACGACGTCGCCCGCGACCGCCGCGCGCGGCGCGTCGATGGGCTTGGTGTCCTTATGGCTGCCGGCCAGATGTTCCAGCGTCTGGTCGATGTCCGCGTCGGGCACCTTGGCCGTGACGCGCTCGAGCGAGAGCGTGGAGAAATCCATCGGCTCGACCTCGGGCAACACCTCGATGGCGAGGGTGTATTCCAGATCGGCGCCTTCCTTGTATTCCTGAACCTCGATCTTGGGCTCCATCGCCGGGCGCATATTGCGCTCCTGGAGCGCCTGATTGGCGCTGTCGTTGACGGCCTGCTCCATCACCTCGCCTAGGACCGTCTCGCCGTAGCGCTGCTTGATGACGTTGGGCGGCACCTTGCCGGGGCGGAAACCCGGGATCCGGGCCTGCGTGGCGAGCTCGCCCAGGCGCAGATCGATCTTCTGGGCCAGATCGTTGGCGTCGATGACGACCTTGAATTCGTGCTTGAGGCCGTCTTGGTTCGTTTCGGTGACCTGCATGAGCTGTCCTGAAGCTTTCTTGGGCTTGTCCTGGGCGTTTTGTGGAACGGGCCCTTCGGATGTCGGCCGGGGCCTTGGGGCGAAAATCGCGCGGCCCGGCGATATTTCAGGCCGCAGCGCAACGATGGGGTGGTGCGGGCGGAGGGACTCGAACCCCCACGGATTGCTCCACTGGTACCTAAAACCAGCGCGTCTACCAGTTCCGCCACGCCCGCTTTCCCGGCACGCCGAGCCGCGGAAGACGGTGCGGGAAGGCGGTCTAAAGCGCGCGCCCTTCTAATAGGGCCGGCGGGCGGATCATTCAAGTGCGGCGCGGGCTCTCAGCGGCCCAAGCGCTCCAATAAGACGGCCGCGCAGGCATCGACGATCGCCTCCGCATCGATGCCGTAGACACGGTGGAGATCGTCGATATCGCCGGCCTGGCCGAAATGCTCCACGCCCAGCGACTGGACCCGGTGACCGGCGACCGAGCCGAGCCAGGCGAGCGAGCCCGGATGGCCGTCGACCACGGTGACCAGGCCCGCATCGGGGGCAAGCGGCGATAACAGCGTCTCGATATGCGCCGGCGCGGCCGCCCTGCCCGACCGCCGCGCCTTGTCAGCCGCGGTCCAGTTGGCGTTCAGGCGGTCGGCCGAGGTCACGGCGAGGAGCCCCGCGCCCGGCACGTCCTCGGCGATCGCTTCATAGGCGGCAAGCGCGTTGGGCGCCACCGCGCCGCTATAGACGATGGCGAGCTCCGCCCCCTCGGCCGGCGGGCGCAGCCAGTAGCCGCCGGTAATGATGCCGGCGCGCAGGTCCTCCGACATCGTGCGCTCGGGCTGATCGACCGGGCGCGTCGACAGGCGCAGATAGACCGAGCCGCCCTGCACGTCGCGGTCCCAGCCGCTGGCGCTCTCGGTGGTCCCGTCGCGCTGCATGTAGTCGAAGGACCAGGCCATGATCTCCGCGAGCTCGTCGACGAAAGCGGGCTCGGAGGCGGCGAGGCCGTCCTGGGCCATGCCGATCAGCGGCGAGGCGATCGACTGGTGTGCGCCGCCTTCCGGGGCGAGCGTGATGCCCGAGGGCGTGCCGACCAGCATGAAGCGCGCGCCCTGATAGCAGGCGTAGTTGAGCGCATCGAGGCCGCGGCTGATGAAGGGATCGTAGACCGTGCCGATGGGCAGGAGCCGCGCGCCGAAGACCGAGTCCGACAGACCGAGCGCGGCCAGCATGAGGAAGAGATTGTTCTCCGCGATACCGAGCTCGATGTGCTGGCCGTCATGGCCCATTTCCCAGAGCTGGGCGGAGACGACCTTCTCCTCGCGAAAGACGTCCTCGCGGTCGCGCCGGTCGAAGATGCCGCGCCGGTTGACCCAGGCGCCGAGATTGGTCGAGACGGTGACGTCGGGCGAGGTGGTCACGATGCGGTCGGCGAGCGGTGCGCTGCTGCGGGCAAGCTCGTTCAGGATGCGGCCGAAGGCGTCCTGGGTCGACATGCGCTCGGCGGCGGGACGCGGGAAGTCAGCCGGCACCTCGAAGCGGCGGTCCGAATAGCGGCGCGGATATTTCTGCGCGAAGGGCACGGTTTCCAGAAATGCCTTGAGGTCGTCGACCGGGCCGTCGAGCCCGGCGAACAGATCCCATTCCTCCCCCGCCCCCACGCCCATCGAGCGCTGGAAGGCGGCCATCTGCTCGGGGTTCATGAGGCCGGCATGGTTGTCCTTGTGCCCCGCGAACGGCAGGCCGTAGCCCTTGATCGTATAGGCGATGAAGCAGGTCGGCCGGTCGTCCTCGACGCTCTCGAACGCCTCGATCATCGCCTCCATGTCGTGGCCGGCGAGGTTGGTCATCAGGCGATGCAGGCGCGTGTCGTCGAGCTCGTCGAGCAGCGCCCTGATCCCGGGCCTGTCGCCGAGATCGGCTTCCAGATGATGGCGCCAGCCGCGATTGGCCGGGTCGTCCGGGCTGCCGGTGGTATCGAGGGCGCCGTGGGCCTGGCCCTCGCCCTTGTAACAGAGCGCCGAATAGAGCGAGTTCGGACAGTCGTCGATCCATTGCCGCAAAGCCTCGCCATCGGGGCGTTCGAAGGCGGCTTCGAGCAGCTTGCCGTATTTGATCGTGATGACGTGCCAGCCCATCGCCTCGAACATCTCGTCGAAGCGGCTGTACATCATCTCGGCAGCAACCGAATCGAGGCTTTGGCGGTTGTAGTCGATCACCCACCAGACATTGCGGATGTCGTGCTTCCAGCCCTCGAGCAGCGCCTCGAAGATGTTGCCCTCGTCGAGCTCGGCGTCGCCGACCACGGCGACCATGCGGCCGGGCGGATGGCCGGCGGGCAGCAGCGATTTCAGGCGCAGATAGTCCTGCACCAAGGCCGCGAAGCTGGTCATCGCCGCGCCGAGACCCACCGAGCCGGTGGAGAAGTCGACGTCGTCGCTGTCCTTGGTGCGCGAGGGATAGGACTGAGCCCCGCCAAGCGCCCGGAAGCGCTCCATCGGCTCGCGCGTCTGGTGGCCCAGGAGATACTGGATCGCGTGGAAGACCGGGCTCGCATGGGGCTTCACGGCCACCCGGTCCTCGGGGCGTAGAATATGAAAGTAGAGCGCGCTCAGGATGGTCGCGACCGAGGCGCTGGAGGCCTGATGGCCGCCGACCTTGAGCCCGTCGCGGCTCTCGCGGAGGTGGTTGGCGTTGTGGATCATCCAGGAGGAGAGCCACAGCACCTTGCGCTCGAGCTGGCGCAGAAGCGCGAGCGGCACCGGCCCCGGTTTATTCTTGGGCCTGGGGCGACCTGCCGCGGGGGCGCTGGTCTTCGTCCTCATGGGCGCGGATTATAGGCCGGGCGCACGGCCAAGCGCGAGCGGCTTTGCCGCCGCGATATCACGGTCTCACGCCATTTGGCGGCTAAGCGTTTAGACGCGTTCGGAGAAATTCTCGATGAAGGCGCGGAGCGCCAGATTGCGCGGACCCTCGTGATGCGGGTCGGTATTGGGCTTCTGGAAGACGACGTCGTAGCGGACATGCGGGATGCCGGTTGCGTCGGTGTAGACCGCGTCGATGCGCGCGGTCTCGGTCATGTCGTCGGTGCGAATGCGCCGGAACGAGCTGCCGGCCGCCACATATTCCAAAGTATCCCCTTGCATAACAAACATGCTTTTCAGCTTGCGCCCGCTGGCGGCATTCATCTGCGAACCCCCTGCCTGTTCCGTACCCAAAGCCCCTTGGCCGCGCCTGTTTTTGGTCTGTTGGCGGCCTTCGCGTTATTAACCCTTCCTACATCATAAAATTTCCGGGCAAAAGCGGAAACCGCCTGCACGGTTAATCCGCCGCACGGATCCTAGGATTGCCGTGGCTTTGGGGGCGCTATCCGATCAGATCGCGCAGCACGGCTGGGATCTGATCGGGCAAATCCTCGGCGATCAATCCGGGCCCGAAGCGCGCCGCGGCGGCGCCATGCTGCCACACCGCGGCGCAAGCGGCCTCGAAGGCGGGCAAGCCTTGACCCAGATGCGCCAGCACCATGCCCGCCAGCACGTCGCCCGCGCCGGCGGTCGCCAGCCAGGCGGGCGCGTTCGATGTGATGGCCGCGCGTCCATCGGGTGCTGCGACGACCGTGTCCCCGCCCTTCAGGACGACGACGGCGCCGCTTTCGGACGCCGCCGCCCGCGCCCGCTCGAGCTTCGAGCCCTCGAGATGATCGAAGAGACGGGCGAACTCGCCCTCGTGCGGGGTGAGCACGCAGTCGCCGCGCCGCGCCCCGGCGAGGGCGTCGGCTGACCCCGCAAACACCGTGAGGGCGTCGGCGTCGAGGACCACCGGCCGCCCGGTTGCCAGCGCCGCCAGGGCGCGGGCCCGCGTTGCATCGCTCACGCCGTTGCCGGGACCGACCAGGATCGCGACTTTGCGTGTGTCTTCCAACAGCGCGACGAAATCGGCAGGCCGCGCGACGGGTTGCACCAGCACGCCGGCCATCTCGGTGGCGTAGATCGGCACCGCCTCGGGCGCGCTGGCGATCGTCACCATGCCGGCCCCGGCGCGCATGGCCGCGCGCGCCGCCAGCCGCGCCGCCCCGGTCATCTCCGCGCCGCCCGACACGACCACATGGCCGCGCGTGTATTTGTGGTCGAGCAGCGTCGGGATACGCAGATGCGCGCGCCAGAGCGCCGGCGCGTTCTCGTATGTCTGCGGCGCGATCTCCGCGAGCACGCTCGCGGGAATGCCGATATCGGCGGTCGCGACCTCGCCGCAGACGAGCCGGCCCGGCAACAGCAGATGCCCGGGCTTGCGGCGAAAGAAGGTGACGGTGAGCGCGGCCTGCGGCGCCACGCCGAGGACTTGCCCGGTGTCGCCGTCGAGACCGCTCGGCATGTCGATGGCGACGACCGGCGCATCGTCGGCATTGAGCCTCTCGAAGAGCGCGGCGAGCGCGCCGGTGATCGGCCGGGCGAGACCGGCGCCGAACACGCCGTCGACCACGAGTGCGGCGCCAGTAAGGACGTTTTCATCGAGCGCCTTGACCGGCTGGTCCCAGCGCTGCGCCATGATCGCGGCGTCGCCCTTGAGCGCCTCGCGCGATCCGAGCAGGCCGAGCTTGACCGGCCAGCCGGCCTTTCCGAGGTGGCGCGCCACCACGAAGCCGTCGCCGCCATTGTTGCCTGGGCCGCACAGTACGGCGACGGGACGGGCCGACCAGCGCTCCATGATGTGCCGGACGACGCCGGCGCCGGCATTTTCCATCAGCGTTTCGCCCGGCACGCCGGATGCAATCGCGGCCTGGTCGGCGCGGCCCATCTCGGCAACGCTCAGCAGTTCGGTTGGCGCGTCGGCGGGCGATGTCATGTGCTCGAGACCGCGATTGTTCGGCGGGCACAAAGCCTCGCACGCCCGGCACGGGGATGACAATCGGTCGCGTGCACCCAAACGAGTCCGTGATTGGACCGTTCAACGGAAGTCCGTATAGAATGATCGGACCAGGCCAACGCAGTCACAACATAGTCTTATGAGACCGTCCGCGATGTTACGGCCGCTCGGCCTTGCTTTCTCATTGTCGGTCTTGGTTGCGGGGTGCGCCGGCATGGCGCCGCCGCAGAAGCCGCTGATGTCGCCGCTCTCCGAAGCCAGGACCTTCGGATATTCGGAGCGAACCCTGGCCGCCGATCAGATCGAGGTCACCTATCTGGCGCCGACGCGCGACGTGTCGCTCGATCGCCAGGCGCGCGCCGCGGAAATTGCCAATACACGGGTGCTGGCCGAGGATCTGGCGATGTGGCGTGCCGCGCAGGTGGCGATCACGCGAAAGGCGAAAGCTTTTCGGGTGCTCAACCGGCGCTCCGATGCCAATCTCGAGCTCCGCGAGCGGCTCGAAGGCTATCCCCATTTCCCGTATCATCTCCGCCGGCACTATCGGGATCGGTATTATGGGTTCTATCCCTACGATCCGTTCTACCGCATCGACCGGGCCGCGCGGGTCCAGATCCAGGCCACGGTGACGATCGCGCTCCTCAAGCGCCGGCGCAGGGGTGGCATCGATCCTCGCGCGACCGCGGCGCAAATGAGCCGGAAATATCCGAATGCGCTGAGCGTGCCCGCAAAGTAAAATCGAAACAGGCGAAACAGGGTATGGCGCGCGTGGTTGCGGCGCCGACCAGACATCGACGAGAGGCGGAGCGTCCATGACTTCCACGAAGATATCCAAACTGCGCGGCGGCGTTGGCCGCGCGATGGCGCTGGTCTGCGCGCTCAGCGTCATCGGCTGCAGCGGCGCGGCTCCGGTTACCGAGCTTAAGGCAGGCGCGCTCTGCAACCGCACCAAGGGCAGCAAGACCTTCATCGTCGCCCATGTCGACGAGCGCGGCGAAGCCTACGAGGGCGATGCGCCGCGCGGCGAGTATGACGGCGTGGTGCGTCGGATCCCCACGGCGTTGGCGGCGCCGAAGAAGGCAATGCTCCAGCAGCGCGTGCGCACGGACTGCTACGACAAGGCCAAGGACGTCTGGTATCCCTGCATCAAGGAGACAACGATCGATTTCTCCAAGATCCGGGGCATGGCGCGGGCGCCCAAGATGAGCCGGGCGCGCGATGTGGCGACGGCGCTGTGCGAGAGCGAAATCCGCAAGCATTCGCCCAAGGGCGGCGGCTACCTGCGGTTCGATTCGGCCGATTTCAACTGCACCGTCGTGCAGACCAGCCGATGCCCGGTCTACAAGGCGTCCCAAGAGCAGAAGAAGGAAAAGAAGCGCCTGAAGGAAGAGCGCCGGAAAGGTCAGCCGAAATACGAGATCAACCCGACCTGCCCGAGCACGCAGCACTGCCTGCCGAAGCGGCGATAGTGCGCCGCATGAGCCCGAGATAGCCGAACGAGACGCCTACCGATCGCACGCACCAACGACCTACCGTCCGGCCCGCCAATTGGTGTAAGGTCCAACCAAGCGCCGCCGCATCTAAGAGCGGGCTTATAAGAAACTTTGCAATCGTGTGCATACGCGAGGGAGGATAGCGATGACCGAGCAGGCAACCGCCGCCAAAAATGCGGCTGCGTCCGAGACCCCGACCCTGCCTTATACCGGCAAGGAGTTCCTCGACAGTCTCGACGACGGCCGCGAGATCTGGATCTACGGCGAGCGGGTCGGCAAGATCACCGAGCACCCGGCCTTCCAGAACACGGCGCGCATGGTCGCCCGCCTCTATGACGCGCTGCACGAGGATCACAAGAGCGGCAAGAACGTCCTGACCGGCCCCACCGAATGGGGCGGCTTCACCCAGCGCTATTTCCAAGCGCCGACCAATGTCGAGGAGCAGGTTGCCGGGCGCGACGCGATCGCCGAATGGGCGCGCGTCGGCTACGGTTGGCTGGGCCGGGCGCCTGATTACAAGGCTGCCTTCCTTGCGACCCTCGGCGCGAATGCGGAGTTCTACGATCCCTATCAGGACAACGCGCGGCGCTGGTACCGCTACGCCCAGGAGCGCGTGCCCTTCGTCAACCACGCGATCATCCATCCCCCGGTCGACCGCAACGCGCCGCCGGGACCCGGTACGGGGCCGACCGATGTGTTCTGCCATGTGACGAAGGAGACCGACGCCGGCGTCTATGTGAGCGGTGCCAAGGTGGTCGCGACCGGCTCCGCCCTCACCCACTTCACCTTCGTCGCGCATCACGGCCTGGTGCCGGTGCAGGACAAGGACTACGCCGTCATCTTCATGGTACCGACGAACGCCGAAGGCGTGAAGCTCATATGCCGCACGTCATATGAGTGGCGTTCGGCGGTGCTCGGCAGCCCGATGGACTTCCCGCTCTCCAGCCGGCTCGACGAGAACGACGCCATCTTCATCATGGACAACGTCTTCATCCCCTGGGAGGACGTGTTCTGCTACGGCGATGTGGAGAAGGCGAACAACTTCTTCCCGCAGACCGGCTTCCTGCCGCGCGCCCTCATCCATGGCTGCACGCGGCTCGCGGTGAAGCTCGATTTTATCACGGGGCTGATGATGCGTGCGACCGAGATCACCGGCGCGCGCGCCTTCCGCGGCGTGGAGGCGAATATCGGCGAGGTGCTGGCTTGGCGGAACATGATCTGGGGCCTCTCCGACGCCATGGCGAAGACCGCCGACCCCTGGCAAAACGGCGCCATCCTGCCGGGCATGGAGCCGGCTTCGGCCTATCAGGTGCTGGCGCCCGAGGCTTACGCGCAGATCAAGAATCTGATCGAGAAGACGGTGGCGAGCGGGCTCATCTACCTCAACTCACACACCGCCGACTTCAAGAGCCCGGAGCTCCGGCCGCTGCTGGACAAATACATGCGCGGCTCCGGCGGCGCCGATGCCGTCGAGCGGATCAAGGTGATGAAGCTGCTCTGGGATGCGATTGGCACCGAGTTCGGCGGTCGCCACGAGCTTTACGAGATCAACTACAGCGGCAGCCACGAAGAGATCCGGCGCTATGCGTTGTTCGGCGCAACGGCAGCGGGGACCGAGGACCGCTTGAAGGCCTTTGCCCAGTCCTGCATGGACGAGTACGACCTCGACGGCTGGACCGCCCCCGATCTCATCGACACGTCGCATCTGAGTGTGCTGAAAGGATAGGCACGCGTAAACGGTTGAGTTGAAAGAACAAAGAAGCCGCCGAGCAGCAAGGGCGGCAATCAAAACGGTTTGGGAGGAGAATACGATGAGCACGACCAAAAAGCCCCGAAAGACGATCACCCGGCGGCGCGTTATACAGACCGGCGCGGCGACCTTCGGCGTCGCCGCCGCCTCGTCCTTCCCCGCACCGCTGGTGCTGGCGGCCTCCAAGAAGATCAAGATCGGCCATGTGAGCCCGCGCACCGGGCCGCTCGCGCCCTTCGCGGTCGCCGACACCTTCGCGATCTCGATGATGCGCCAGAAGTTCCGCAACGGCCTCAAGATCGGCGGGCGCACCTACGAGGTGGAGATCATCTCCAAGGACAGCCAATCGAACCCCAACCGCGCGGCGACCGTCGCCGCCGACCTCATCCTCAAGGACGAGGTCAACATCATGTGCGTCGGCAACACGCCGGAGACGACGAACCCGGTCGGCGATCAGTGCGAGGCGAACGAGGTGCCGTGCGTGTCGTCGCTGGCGCCGTGGCAGCCCTGGTTCTTCACCCGCGGCGGCAAGCCGGGCGAGGGCTTCAAGTGGACCTACCACTTCTTCTGGGGGCTGGAGGACATCATCGCCGTCTTCCTCAACATGTGGGACAAGCTGGAGACCAACAAGACGGTCGCGGGCCTCTTCCCGAACGACGGCGATGGCAACGCCTGGGGCGACAAGCAGCGCGGCCTGCCGCCGGCGCTCGCCAAGCGCGGCTATAAGGTGATCGACCCCGGCCGCTATCAGAACCTGAGCTCCGATTTCACCGCTCAGATCAACGCCTTCAAGAAGGCCAACGCCCAGATCCTGACCGGCGTGGTGCTGCCGCCCGACTTCACGACCTTATGGAAACAGGCGCAGCAGCAAGGCTTCCGGCCGAAGGCGGCGAGCGTCGGCAAGGCGATCCTCTTCCCCTCCTCCGTCGAGGCGTTGGGCAAGGACGGGCACAACCTGTCGTCGGAAGTCTGGTGGACGCCGTCGCACCCCTTCAAGTCGTCGCTGACCGGGCATAACTGCGCGCAGCTGGCCGAGGCCTTCACCGCGGCGACCAAGCAGCAATGGTCGCAGCCGGTCGGTTTCGCCCATGCGCTCTTCGAGGTGGTGTTCAACGTGCTCGGCCGCACCGCCGATGTCGGCAGCAACGCCTCGATCCTGGATGCGATCGTGAAGACCAAGATGAACACGATCGTCGGCCCCGTTGACTGGACCAAGGGCGGGCCGTTCAAGAACGTCTCCAAGACGCCGCTCGTCGGCGGCCAGTGGCGCTTCGTCGACAAGAAGTTCAAGTATGATCTGGTGATCACCGCGAACGACACCGCACCCAACATCCCGCTCGGCGGCAAGATGGAGCCGATCACCTGAGGCGACGGAAGGGAAAGCGACCGTTGCGCGAACGAGTGGCGTGACTGCCACGTCGAAGGGGGCCGACGCGCCGCCGCCGCTATTGAGGCTTGAGGGGGCGGGCAAGCGCTTCGGCGCGCTCGTCGTCATCGACGATCTTTCGATGGCGCTCGCGCCCGGCGAGGCGCTCGGCGTGATCGGCCCGAACGGCGCCGGCAAGACGACGCTGTTCAATTTGATCACCGGAGGGATCGCACCCGATGCGGGCCGCGTGTTCCTCGAAGAGCGCGACATCACCGCGCTCTCACCGCATGAGCGCTGCCGCATCGGGCTGGGGCGGTCCTACCAGATCCCGCATCCCTTCGTCGGCATGTCGGTGTTCGAGAATTTGCTGGTCGGCGCCAGCTTCGGCACGGGCAAGCCCGAGCGCCAGTGCCACGCGCGCTGCATCGATATCCTCGAGCGCACCGGTCTCGTCGACAAGGCGAATGCGCTTGCCGGCAGCTTGACCTTACTGGAACGCAAGCAACTGGAGATGGCGCGCGCGCTTGCCTCCCAACCGAAGGTCCTGCTGCTCGACGAGATCGCCGGCGGGCTCACCGAGGCCGAATGCGGCACGCTCGTCGCGCATATAAAGGAGATCCGCGAAAGCGGCGTCTCGGTGATCTGGATCGAGCATATCGTGCACGCGCTGATGTCGGTGGTCGACCGTCTCATGGTGATCAACTTCGGACGCGTCATCGCCGACGGGGACCCCGAACCGGTGATGGCAAGCAAGGACGTGCAGCAGATCTACATGGGGATCAGCGCGGAATGAGTTCGCTCGAAATCCGCGGTCTGACGGCGCATTACGGCGACTTCCAGGCGCTGTTTGGCCTGGAGATCGACGTCGACGAGGGCGACGTGGTGGCGATCATCGGCGCCAACGGGGCGGGCAAGTCGACGCTATTGCGCTCGATCGCGGGTCTCGTGCGCAATGAAGCCGAAGCGATCATTTGGGACGGCAAGCCCATCGGCGCCCTGCCCGCCAATGAGGTGGTGCGTCTCGGCATCGCGCTGGTGCCCGAAGGCCGGCGGCTCTTCCCGTCACTCACCGTGGAGGAGAATCTGCGCATCGGCGGCTATGGGGGACGGACGGGCGAGTGGACGCTCGAACGCGTGCTCGAGCTCTTTCCCGTGCTGGCCGAGCGGTGCGATGCACCGGGCACGGCGCTGTCGGGCGGCCAGCAGCAGATGGTGGCGATCGGCCGCGCGCTCTTGTCCAATCCGCGCCTGCTGCTGTGCGACGAAATCAGCCTGGGCCTTGCCCCCGCGATCATCATCGACCTCTACCGCACGCTTGAGACCGTGAATGCGGGCGGCACGACCCTGGTGCTGGTCGAGCAGGACATCCAGCAGGCGATGAGCGTCGCCGACCGCGTCTATTGCTTGCAGGAAGGCCACGTCACCCTGTCCGGACCGCCGCACGACCTCACCCACGAGGCGATCCGCGAAGCCTATTTCGGGCTTTAGCGGCGGGCGGTGCGCGATGGATTGGGTCAACGCGATCGTTCAGGGGATACTCGTCGGCGGGCTTTACGCGCTCTTCGCCTGCGGGCTCTCGCTAATCTTCGGGGTGATGCGGCTCGTCAACATCGCCCATGGCGATCTGATCGTGCTCGCGTCGTTCCTTGGGCTTGCCGTTGCCGAAGGGCTGGGCCTGCATCCGCTCCTCTGCATGGCGATCGTCATCCCGATCATGTTCGGGGTCGGCTATGCGCTGCAGCGGGGCCTGCTCAATCTCACCCTCGGCGCCGACCTTCTGCCGCCGCTTCTGGTGACGTTCGGGCTCTCGATCATCATCCAGAACGCGTTGCTCGAAGTGTTTTCCGCAAACACGCGGAAACTCTCCGGCGGTACGATCGAGGTCGAGAGCCTGAAGATCGTCGAGGGGCTCAATGTCGGCGTGATGCCGGTGATCGTCTTCACCTCGGCCGTGGCGGTGATCGGCGGCCTGCAGCTCCTGCTCTTCCGCACGCCGCTCGGCAGTGCCTTCCGCGCGACCTCCGACGACCCGGAAACCGCGCGCCTGATGGGCATCGACAACCGCCACATCTTTGCGCTCGCCATGGCGCTGTCGCTGGCGGTGGTGGCGGTCGCCGGGATCTTCCTCGGCATGCGCTCGAACTTCGATCCCTCCATTGGCCCGGCGCGCCTGCTTTTCGCCTTCGAGGCGGTGATCATCGGCGGGCTCGGCAGCCTCTGGGGGACGCTCGCAGGCGGCGTCATCCTCGGCGTCTCCCAGGCGATCGGCGCGCAGATCGATCCCGGCTGGCAGATCCTCGCCGGCCATATCGCCTTCCTGGTGATCCTGGTCGTAAGGCCGCGCGGGCTCTTCCCGCGCGCGGTGGATTAAGGCGTGGCGAGCGACACCTCAGCGACTTCGTACCGCGTTACTACGGCGACGCGCACCAGCCGCATCGGGCTCGCCGTGCTGCTGGGGATCGTGGTGTTCATCGCCGCGACGCCGTTCTGGGGCGGACGCGCCGATATGCGCCTCTTCGTCGAGATCTGTTATTTCCTGGCGCTGGCGCAGATGTGGAACCTGCTCGCGGGCTATGCGGGGCTCGTCTCGGTGGGCCAGCAGGCCTTCGTCGGCCTCGGCGGCTACGCGCTCTTCGTCTTCACGATCTATCTGGGCGTGACGCCGCTCGCGGCGCTGGCGTTGGCGGGCGTGACCGCGGCGGTCTTCGCCCTACCGACCGCCTTCGTCGTCTTCCGCCTGCGCGGCGCCTATTTCGCCATCGGCACCTGGGTCGTCGCCGAGGTCTACCGGCTCGGCTTCGCGCAGGTTTCCGCGCTCGGCGGCGGCTCGGGCAAGAGCTTGCCCATCGCCGTCATCCGCGACATCGCCGGCAGCCGCGCCGGGCGCGAGATGGTGGTCTTCTATATCGGCCTGGGGCTGGCAGTGGCCGCGACCGCGATGGTCTATCTTTTGCTGCGCTCACGCCACGGCCTCGCGCTCACCGCTATGCGCGACAGCGAGCCGGCCTCGGAAAGCATTGGCGTCAACACATATAGAGCGAAGCTCGTCGTCTATGTCGCCGCCGCCGCGGTGACCGGGGTGATCGGTGCGCTCATCTATCTGCAGAACCTGCGCATCTCGCCCGACGCCGCCTTCAACGTCATCGACTGGACGGCCTATGTGATCTTCATCGTGGTGATCGGCGGCATCGGCCGCATCGAGGGGCCGATCGTGGGCACCGCGGTCTTTTTCGTGCTGCGCGAGTTCCTCTCCGAGCTCGGCACCTGGTACCTGATCATCCTCGGCGCCGTCGCGATCCTGGTCATGCTGCGTGCGCGCCAGGGATTGTGGGGCCTCGTCGCCGACCGCTGGGGCTTACATATATTCCCCGTGCAGCGGCGGCTGGAGGTGCGCTCGGCATCGGGGTCGCGCTGACCGCGGTCACGCGCTCGCTTGACCGGGCGCACGACCGTGAGATACTTGCGGAACCGGGCAGTCAAGCCCGCAAAATATAAGAAACAACCAATAGGGAGGCGGGACGATGACCGAACGCGCGATGAGACTGCGGCTGTTGACTGTGCTGGCCGTGGCGGGCTTCGCCTTCACGGCGGGTGCGGCGGAGATGAAGAAGCCGAAGGCGCCGCCGCCGCCATCGGGCGAACCCTCGGTCATCGGCAAATACGCCAAGCTCGAAGTCGCCTACAAAGGCGGCTGCTTCGTCGAAGGGCCGGCGGCCGCGCCCGACGGTTCGATCTACTTCACCGACCTCTCGCCGACCGCGGTATGCCGCGACGCCAACAAGAAGCTGATGCAGGCGGGCCACATCCTCCGCTACGACCCGGCGAGCGGCAAGACCACCGTGTTCCGCTCGCCGAGCGGCATGGCAAACGGCCTCGCCTTCGACCGCAACGGCCACTTGATCGTCGCCGAGGGTGCCGACTTTGGCGGGCGACGCATCACCCGCACCGACATGAAGACGGGCAAGAGCTACATCCTCGCCGCGTCCTACATGGGCAAGCCGCTCAACGCACCCAACGACCTCACCGTCGACAAGGCCGGGCGCATCTACTTCACCGACCCGCGCTATCTCAGCACCGAGAGCGTCGAGCAGGACGTCCAGGGCGTCTACCGCATCGACACGGACGGCTCGCTCCACCGGATCATCGCCGACACCGCGAAGCCCAACGGGGTCGCGGTCGCGCCCGACGGCAAGACGCTCTACGTCGTGGTGCACGACATCGGCACCAACAACGCCTTCGACGGCAAAAAGCACCCGCTCGGCCGGATGGCGATCTGGGCCTATCCGCTGAAGGCGGATGGCAGCGTCGGCAAGCGGAAACTCTTCCACGACTTCGGCAAGGCGCCCGGCGCCGACGGAATCGCGGTCGATCAAAAGGGCAATCTCTACGCCGCGACCTGGAGCGGACCGCCGGGAGTGCAGATCTTCAACCCGCAGGGCAAGCGCGTCGGCGTGATCCCGGTCGGCATCCCCTCGACAAATGTCGGCTTCGGCCGCGGCAAGGATGCGAACATGCTCTACATCACTACGGTCGCGGGCATGATGTTCCGCATCCGCGTGGTGCAGAAGGGATACCGACCGTAAGGAGGGCTGTCGGAGATCGGGGGGATTGGGGCGAGTGATGGGATTCGAACCCACGGCCTCCTGGACCACAACCAGGCGCTCTAACCAACTGAGCTACACCCGCCGTATCGTGAGGACCCTCCCCTTACCCCCGGGCTAGGCCGCCGTCAAGACGACGGCCGGCGATCGGCCAGGAGGATCGGGAACCGGTCCTTTCCATCTAAGCCCAGACGGACAGGACGCAAGGGCTCCGGCGTGCTCCAACGTCTGTGTTGCGCGGCCTCTCATCCTTCGACAGGCTCAGGATGAGGGTCTTTCCTGGGTTCAAAGATGTTCCTCATGCTGAGCCCCTCTTCCCGAGCCTGTCGAGGGACGAAGCATGCGGGCCGGCGCTCCGGCTCCGGGGTTTGCGTCCCGCCCCTACTTCTCCGACTGGATGATCGCGTGATAGCCGCCGGAGCGGACGACGTCGAGCTTGCCGTCCCGCATGGCGCAATGCGCCGCCCCGCGCGGGATCGTGTAGGCCTCGCCGAGCGAGGTCGGGTCCTTGTATTTGAGCCGGCTGGTGGCGATCAGCATGCGCTGGCGGCGGCCCGCGGCCTTGCTGTAGACGACGGTGATGCCCTCGACCTTGTATTCGAGGCGGAAACGGAAGGAGGCGACGGTGAGCCCGTTCTCGCGTTTGCGTCGCCGTGAGAGCAGCACCAGGGCCTCGGCCCGCTCATGGGCGGCGAAGATGCGCGCATCGGCGATACGCACGCCCCATTGCAGCAGGCGCTTCTTCGCCTCGCTGCATTTGTCGGTGGCGATCGGCAGGCCCTGCCAGATCTCCAGATGATCGTCGTGAACCCAGCTCCGCCCGCCGGTTGCGAACGCGCGGTCGGTGACGGTGACGAGGAGCTCGCGGTCGGAGATGAGGAGCGCCTTGACCGACGGCACGTTGCGCCCCGTCGGCTTGCCGAAGACGACGAAGCCACGTTTGCCGGAGGCGTCGATGGTGGCCGCACAGCTCCCGAGATAGGGCGCGCCCTCGACCTTCATCGCGATCTTGGGGATCAGCACGTAGCGGCCGTTCGCCTTGTCGAGCTCGCAGGCCCCCTGCTCCTCGTTCGGTCCGGGCTTGCGGCAACGATTGGTGACGGCGTAGGCGCCCTGCCCGGCAAAGCGCGTCCAGTCCCAGCGCTTGTACTGAAAGCCGGGCGCGCCGGTGTGGAAGGAGCAGCTGCTCTGCTTGCGCATCCTGAGCGGCCAGAGCTGGATTTCCTTCGATCGGCTCCAGCGCCAGGCCGAGCCGCCGCTTTGCTCGTGGGTCAGCTCGTTGTCGTCGAAATCGATGACGTCCTCGCCGAGCCCGGCCGCGCCGTAGCCATCGTTGCAGAGATCGAGCAGGCGTTGCGGGATGCCGGGGCTGACGAGCCAGAACTCGCGGCGATAGGGTTTGCAGCCGAAGCGCGGATTGCTGACTTTGCGCCCGCGCGGCTGGGTGCCGAGATTGAGCTCGATCACCGTGATCGGCCGGCCGCCGGCGATCTTGCCCGCGGGGTCGACCGCCTGGAGCTTGCAGGGCTTGCGGGTCGCACAGAGCCGCTCGATGAGCGCGCGCGGAACCTTGCCGTTTTCCGCCACGGCGGGCGCGGCGAAGAGCCACAAAGCGGCTATGCCCAAGATCGCTCCGCAGAGCGCCGTTACAAGTCGCCTCATTGCTGTGGCTCCCACTATCGCTTGCCGGTCAGCCGAAATGCGCCTTGAGGCGCTTGACCGCTTCGTCGAGCACATTGTCGGGCTTGCAGAAACTGAACCGCGCGAAATGCGTCGGTGGATCGTCCTGGTAGAAAGCGCTGACCGGCACCGCGGTCACGCCCGCCTCGACCGTGATGTGCTTGCAGAACTCGACATCGTCGCCGTTGAAGCCGAGCGGGCGGAAATCGCCGGTGATGAAATAGGTGCCCTGGCAGTCGAGCACGTCGAAGCCGACCTCGGCCAGTCCGCTGCCGATGCGGTCGCGCTTGGCCTCGAGATCGCCCGAGAGCCCGTGGAAGTAGCTGTCGTCCTTGGAAAGCCCATAGGCGACGGCGGCCTGCAGGTTGGGCGCCGTGGTGAAGACGAGGAACTGGTGGCAGCGGCTGATCGGCTGCAACAACGCCGGACAGGCCGTGACGTAGCCCACCTTCCAACCCGTTACGGAGAACGTTTTGCCAGCCGAGCCGATGCGCACGCAGCGCTCGCGCATGCCCGGCAAGGTCATCAGCGGCACATGCTCACGGCCGTCGAAGAGGATGTGCTCGTAAGCGTCGTCGCAGACGGCGTAGGCGTCGTGCTTTTTCACCAGATTGGCGATGAACTCGAGCTCGCTCCGGTCGAAGACCTTGGCGGCCGGGTTCATCGGTGAGTTCAGCAGGATGAGCTTGGTCTTGTCGGAGAAGGCTTCGGTCAGCGCTTCGCGCGGCAAGGTCCAGTCGGGCGGCTCGACGCGCACGAGCTTCGGAATGCCGCCGCCGCGGCGCACCATCGGCAGATAACAATCATAGAGCGGCTCGATCAGGACGACTTCGTCGCCGGGCTCGATGAGACCCAGAAGGCTGGCGGCGAGCGCCTCGGTGGCGCCCGACGTCACCATCGTCTCCTCGGCCCAATCGACGTCGATCCCGTAGAAGCGCTTGTTGTGCGTGGCAACCGCCTCGCGCAGCTCGGGCAGGCCCATCATCGGCGGATACTGGTTCCAGCCGTTCTCCAGCGCGTCCTGCGCCTTCGCGCGCACATCGGCCGGGCCGGTGCCTTCGGGAAAGCCCTGCCCCAGATTGATCGAGCCGTGCTCGTTGGCGAGGCGCGACATTACCTCGAACACGGTCATCCCATAGCTGGAGAGAACGGCGTTGGCGGGTTTCACGGGAACGGCCTGGTCTTGGTTGCGTGACGTGCCGGGGTTTTAGCAGACGTAAGCACGCGCGCGTAGAGGGGATGTGGCCCCCGTTGCCCAAGATGATGCCGCGATGGCGAGTTGATCGCGTGATGCATTCCGGCTATCCCGGGCCTGCGCCCATAAGGGCGCGTTCCTTAAGACCCGCGCCGCAAGCCCGGTCCGCCGTTACGATGAAATCGCTGAAGACACTGGCCTGGGTGCTGATGCTGGCGGGGCTCGCGCTGTTGACCGGGCTCGTGGCCTGGCGGGGCTTCGGGGAGATCAGCGCGATCATCGCGCGCGGCGGCTGGGCGATGCTCTTGCTCTCGCTCTTCGTGGTGCCGCAATGCGCGGTGTTCGCGGTCGCCTGGCAGCTCCTGTTTCCGCCCGGCCGCGCGCCCGGCTTCGTCCGCGCCTTCTTCGCGACCGCCGTCGGCATCTATGCGAACTCGCTGCTGCCCGTCGCCGAGATCGGCGGCGAGATCATCAAGGCACGCATCGCCATGAAGGGCGGGACGAGCGGCGCCGATGCCGGGGCCTCGGTCGTGCTCGACAAGACGGTGCAGACGATCACGCTCGTCGCCTGGGCGATCGTCGGCATTTTGACCTTGCTGACGCTGAAGGCGAGCGGGCCGACGATCTATGCCGGGATCGCCGTCGTCGCGGCGCTTACCGTCGGGGTCGCGGGCTTCATCGTGGTCCAGCACAAGGGTCTCTTCGGCGGTATGGCGGGGGTCGGCGCGCGGCTTACGGGCAGTGAGACTTGGATCCGACTTGCCGGCAGCGCCCGTGCCCTGGACGAGGCGATCCGCGGGCTCTACCGGCACCGTGCGCGGATCGCCGGGTCCTGCATCATCCGTTTGTTCGGCCGCGTCATCCTTGTCGGCGAGATCTGGCTCGCCGCTCAGCTGATTGGGCATCCGATCGGTATCCTCGAGGCGGTGGCGCTTCGCAGCCTGGGGCTCACCATACGCTCCGCGGCGTTTCTGGTGCCCGGCGGCTACGGCGTGCAGGAAGGCGGCTATGTCGCGATCGGCGCGCTGATCGGCGTGCCGGTGGAGATCGCACTCGTCTTGTCGCTCGCCTCGCGCATCCGCGACATCGTCGTCGGCGTGCCGGCGCTGGCGATCTGGCAGTTGAGCGAGGGGCGTGGCCTGCGTAAACGTCGCGGCACGGCTACATCCGAAACCAGCCGCGCCACTGGTGGGGATAGCTGAGGACGACGGGCTCGAGCCTGGCGGCGTATTCGCGTGCGGCGGCTTCCGCGAAGGCCGGGCGGCCGTCGTCGCGGCTTGCCTCTATGGGCGGCTCGACCGTGACCTCGAAGGTTCCGTCCTCGCGGTAGATCGTGTGCACGGGCAATAGCGGCGCCTTGGCCATATGCGCCAGCTCGGGCGCGCCGGGGGCGAGGCGGATCGTGCCGTCGAGGAATGGCAGCACGATCGGTGCGGCCGCGTCGGCGCCGGCGGTGACGGAGACGACCTCACCGGCGCGCAAATGCCGCTGCAGCGTTCGTAGCGCTCCCGTGGCGCCGGCGAAGGTCATCATCACGCGGTCCTTCAGCCAGCGGTTCTCGGCCCGGATCTTGACCGGGTTCAGCACCGCCATACCGAAGCGCGTCTTGGAAAAGCCGTGGGTCGGGTGGCTCAGATGGATCGTCCTGTGGCCCGCCTCGGCCAGCGCGACCTTCGAGGCGAGGCTGTAGAAATGAAACTCGTCGACCCACAGCACGACGCCTTTGCCGGCCTTGAGGGCTTCGGTGATGTGAACGCTGCCGTGCAGGGTGCAGCGCGGCTTGTTCCCCCACGGCCGGAGCGCGCGCAGGATGCCGAGGAACTCCTCCATGAAGCCGGCGCGGGCGCGGGCGGCAATCCGCGGCATCGGCATCGCGGTCTTTCGGTCGCCCAGATAGCGCGCGATGCGGGCCGTCAGCGCCTCGTCTCCGGTGCCCTCGAACAGGCTGATGACCGGCGAGAGCGCGGAACACAGGCCCGGCCATGTCCGCCGCGGCAGGATCCAGGCCGGCAGAAGCAGCACGACGAGGCCGAGCAGCGTGCCGATGTCGCTGAAGGCGATCAAGGGCGGCCCCCGCCGGTCGGTTTCCTTGCCGACGCCCCTGCCCGTCTTGTTTCGGAGAATCTTTGCCGCCATGGCGCTTGTGTGGCTGCTTTCGCTGCGGTTGTCGAGGGAGGGTGCGGTGTCGGGATCGAGAATTTCGTTAACGTGGGGAGCGAAATCCGGACTTACAGTGCGCCGATCTGCCGCAACTGCACCGCCAGCCGCTTGACCATATCGTCGATGGTTGCGGCGATGCCGGAATAGATCACGGCCCAATCCTCTCCATGCTTCGGGGTCACAAAGCGACCAACATTGCGGGTGCCGACAAATTTAAAGCGCCGCGTCTGTCCGGCGTGGGTAACCGCAACCGTCGCGCTCAGATTGCAGAATACGGTGTTGCCGTATTGCGAGGTTTTCAAGATGCAGGTCTCGTGAAAGGCGGACAGCGCGATCCGCTCGACCCGCCGGTCGCTCGCAAAGAGGTGGGTGATCTTCCAAAGCATGTAGTTGCCGGCGCGCACGTTGGTCGTTCCCCCGGCCTCGTCGCGCGGATAGACCACGGTCGCCGCCTCGAAGGACGCATGATCGAAAGCTGCGACGACGGCATGCGCGCGTGCGGTATCTCGCAGCGACTTGTAGGGCACTTCATGGCTCTGGCCGAATGCGGGCGCGGCGGTGGCCGCAAACACGAGCAGCAACAGGGCGCTCGCCAGACTGCAGCGCAAATTGGTCGTCATGGTCGCCTCCGGTCAGTCTGGGGAGACACGCCCGCCATAAGAACGGGAGTGGTGTTCGCCAGGCAAGGGAATTCTCCGCAAGACGGCGTGATTCGGCGCTGCGATCGATTGACCTCGCGCGCCCTTGCGCCCTAGTCTGACTGGGGGGATACGGGGGGTTATCAGTTATGAGTCTGACGCTTGCCAAAGCCATGTCTCGGCTCGGGACCGAGACTGCCTTCGAGGTGCTCGCGCGCGCCAACGCGCTCGCCGCCCAGGGCAAGGACATCATCAATCTCGGCATCGGCCAGCCGGATTTCAAAACGCCGCCCCATGTCGTCGATGCCGCCATCAAGGCGCTGAAGGACGGCCATCACGGCTACACGCCGGCACGCGGCATTCCTCAGCTTCGCGAGGCCGTGGCCGCGGACATCGAGGCGCATCGCGGCGTCAGCGTCGACCCCGATACGGTGCTCATCCTGCCCGGCGGCAAGGTGACGATGTTCTTCGCCTGCCTCATGTTCGGCGAGCCCGGGGCGGAGATCATGTATCCCAACCCCGGCTTTCCGATCTACGAATCGATGATCAACTTCACCGGCGCCAAGCCGGTGCCGATCCGCCTCAAGGAAGAGAACGACTTCGCGTTCGACGCCGAGGAGGTACTGGAGCAGGTCAACGAGCGCACCCGGCTCATCATTCTGAACAGCCCGGCCAATCCGACCGGCGGTGTGGTGCCGCGCCCGGTGCTCGACCGCTTCGTCGCCGGGCTCGAGGAATTCCCCAAGGCCGCCGTGCTGTCGGACGAGATCTATTCGCGCCTGCTCTATGACGGCCGGCCGCATGTCAGCCTGCTCGAATACGCTTCGATCCGCGACCGGCTCATCCTGCTCGACGGCTGGTCGAAGACTTACGCGATGACCGGCTGGCGCCTCGGCTACAGCGTCTGGCCGCCGGAACTGATCGAGAAGGCCGAGCGCCTGGCCGTGAACTGCCACTCCTGCGTCAATGCGGCCACCCAATATGCCGGGATCGCGGCACTGGAGGGCTCGCAGGACAGCGTCGAGGCGATGCGCAAGGCCTTCGACGAGCGCCGGCGCATCACCGTCTCCGAGCTCAATCAGATCGCCGGCTTCCGCTGCGTCGAGCCCGGCGGCGCCTTTTACGCTTTCCCCAACATCACCGACACCGGCAAGGATTCGCGGGCGCTCCAGAACCTGCTGCTCGAAGAGGTCGGCGTGGCGACGGTCTCGGGGACCAGCTTCGGCGCTTTCGGCGAAGGCTATCTCAGGATCTCCTACGCCAACTCCACCGCCAACATTCAAGAAGCGATCACGCGGATCAAATCGGTCGTCTGACCCGGGCCAGTTGAACAAATTGCGCAAGCATTAGGCAGTTTTGCGTGATGGCGCGGAGGTCCGGCGGAAAGCTCATGAAAAAGATCGAAGCCATCATCAAGCCGTTCAAGCTGGACGAGGTGAAAGACGCGCTCAACGAGATCGGCCTGAAGGGGATCACCGTCACCGAGGCCAAGGGCTTCGGGCGCCAGAAGGGCCACACGGAGCTCTATCGCGGCGCCGAATACGTCGTCGATTTCCTGCCCAAGGTGAAGATCGAGCTGGTTATCGAGGACGATCAGGTCGACGGCGCGGTCGAGGCCATCCTCAACGCCGCCAAGACCGGACGCATCGGCGACGGCAAGATCTTCATCTCGCCCGTCGAAGAGGCGATCCGGATCCGGACCGGCGAGAAGGGCGCGGAGGCGATTTGAGGCGACGCGCCCGAGCGGCTCGTATATGGCAATCAGCGCGGACGGGGGATATCCGCTGATGGCCGGCACGGTCCAACGAAGGTCCCCCAAAGGATGTGGTGCCGCGGCCCGGCATGGGTGGCGGCGCCCGATTTGTTGATGAATTGAATGCTTCTGGAGCGAAGGAGGTAGGAGAGGATGTCACTCAATTGCAAGACCCCGGCCGACGTGATGAAGGCCATCAAGGACAACGACGTCAAATACGTCGATCTGCGGTTCACCGATCCGCGCGGAAAGTGGCAGCACACCGCTCAGGACGTGGCCACGATCGAGGAAGACACCTTCAAGGACGGCATCATGTTCGACGGCTCGTCGATCGCCGGCTGGAAGGCGATCAACGAATCGGACATGACGCTGATCCCCGACGCCACGTCGGCGGTGATCGATCCGTTCGCCGAGCAGACCTCGCTCATCCTCGTCTGCGACATCCACGAGCCGTCGACGGGCCAGCCCTATAACCGTGACCCGCGCTCCACGGCGAAGCTCGCTGAGGCCTACATGCAGTCGACCGGTATCGGTGACACCGCGTTCTTCGGGCCGGAAGCCGAATTCTTCATGTTCGACAGCGTGCGGTTCGACGTCACCATGGACCACACCTTCTACAAGCTGGAGTCCCAAGAAGGCCCCTACTCGTCCGGCGACGAGATGCCGAGCGGCAATATGGGCCACCGCCCGGCGATCAAGGGCGGCTACTTCCCGGTGCCGCCGGTCGATTCGATGAGCGACGTGCGTGCCGAGATGGTGAGCGTCATGCGGGCCATGGGCGTCGACACGGAAAAGCATCACCACGAAGTGGCGCCCAGCCAGCACGAGCTCGGCATCAAGTTCGGCCCGCTGGTGCGTCAAGGCGACTGCATGCAGATCTACAAGTGGGTCGTCCACATGGTCGCGGCCTCCAACAACCTCACCGCGACCTTCATGCCCAAGCCCGTCTTCGACGACAACGGCTCGGGCATGCACGTTCACCAGTCGATCTGGAAGGACGGCAAGCCGACCTTCGCGGGGTCGGGCTATGCCGATCTGTCGGAGACGGCGTTGCACTATATCGGCGGCATCATGAAGCATGCCCGGGCGATCAACGCCTTCACCAACCCGACGACCAACAGCTACAAGCGCCTCATTCCCGGTTTCGAGGCGCCGGTGCTGCTGGCCTATTCGGCACGCAACCGCTCGGCGTCGTGCCGCATTCCGTTCGCGACCTCGCCCAACGGCAAGCGCGTCGAGGTGCGCTTTCCGGATGCTTCGTCAAACCCCTATCTCGCCTTCTCGGCGATGCTGATGGCGGGCCTCGACGGGATCCAGAACAAGATCAATCCGGGCGATCCGATGGACAAGGATCTCTACGATCTGCCGCCGGAAGAGCTGTCAGACATTCCGACGGTCTGCGCCTCGCTGCGCCAGGCCTGCGAGGAGCTCGATGCGGACCGCGATTTCTTGAAGAAGGGCGACGTCTTCACCGACGATCAAATCGACGCCTATATCGAGCTCAAAATCGAGGAGACGGAGCGCTTCGAGACCGCGCCCCATCCGATCGAGTTCGCGATGTACTACAGCGTCTAGTCGACCGGTCTACCGGCGAGCAGCGTCGTTCACGCCCAGCGGCGAGAGCGAGACGGTCAAGTGGATGCAAGCGGATGGGAACACGGTTTGGATGGTCGAAGGGATGCCGGTCGTGGATGTCGTCGCGGGCGGGTAGTTCGTGCGGGTGTTGCTCGCTGCGGTTGGGAC
>JARRKQ010000015.1:0-55646 GCA_037387885.1 Alphaproteobacteria bacterium
GGCAAAGACGTGAAGAGCGATATCGAGATCGCTCGCGCCGCGACGATGAAGCCGATCTGGGATATCGGCGTGGCGCTCGGTATCCCGGAAGACGCAGTGGAGCCCTATGGGCGCTTCAAGGCGAAGATTGGCGGTGAGTTCCGCGCCGGCCTGGCGGACCGTCCCGACGGCAAGCTGATCCTCGTCACGGCGATGACCCCGACGCCGGCGGGCGAGGGCAAGACCACGACCACGGTCGGTCTCGGCGACGGGCTCAACCGTATCGGCAAGAAGACCATGGTCTGCCTGCGCGAGCCGAGCCTGGGCCCCTGCTTCGGCATCAAGGGCGGGGCGGCCGGCGGCGGCTATGCTCAGGTCGTGCCGATGGAGGACATCAACCTCCACTTCACCGGCGATTTCCATGCGATCGGCGCAGCGCATAACCTGCTCTCGGCGCTGATCGACAATCATATCCACTGGGGCAACGACAAGGCGCTCGATGCGCGCCGCATCGTCTGGCGCCGCGTCGTCGATATGAATGACCGCGCGCTGCGCGATGTCGTGCTGTCGCTGGGTGGGGTGGCGAACGGCTTCCCCCGGCAATCGGGTTTCGATATCACCGTGGCCTCCGAGGTCATGGCGATCTTCTGCTTGGCCACCGATCTTGAGGATCTGCAGGCCCGGCTGGGCAAGGTCGTCGTCGGCTACACCCGCGACCGTGAACCGATCTATGCCCGCGATCTCGATGCCGACGGCGCCATGTCGGTGCTGTTGAAGGACGCCCTCAACCCCAATCTCGTGCAGACGCTCGAAAACAATCCGGCCATCATCCACGGCGGGCCCTTCGCCAATATCGCCCATGGCTGCAACTCTGTGATCGCCACCAAGACGGCCCTGAAGCTCGCCGACTACGTGATTACCGAGGCGGGCTTCGGCGCCGATCTGGGGGCGGAGAAGTTCTTCGACATCAAATGCCGCAAGGCGGGCTTGAAGCCCGACGCGGCGGTGATCGTCGCCACCATCCGCGCGCTCAAGATGCATGGCGGCGTGGCCCGCGACGCACTGGGCGCGGAAGATGTCGACGCGGTGAAGGCGGGCCTGGAGAACCTCGGTCGTCACATCCGCAACGTCGGCCAATTCGGCGTGCCGGCGCTGGTCGCGGTCAACCGCTTCACCTCCGACAGCGACGCCGAAGTGGCCGCGGTCCGCGATTTCTGCGCCGGGCTTGGGGTCGATGCCCATGAATGCACGCACTGGGCCGACGGTGGCGCCGGCACCGAGGGGCTCGCCGAGGCGGTGGCCGCGGTGGCCGATGTGGGCCGATCACAATTCCGGCCGCTCTACGACGATGACATGAGCCTCTGGGAGAAAGCCCGAACGGTCGCCCGTTCGATCTACGGCGCCGACGACATTATCGCCGACAAGCGGGTGCGCGATCAGTTCGTCCAGTTCCAGGAACAGGGCTTCGGCAGCTATCCGGTCTGCATGGCCAAAACCCAATACAGCTTCTCCACCGATCCCAATCTCAAAGGCGCCCCCTCGAACCACGTGGTGCCGATCCGCGAGATCCGCATCTCAAACGGGGCGGAGTTCCTGGTGGTGATCTGCGGCGACATGATGACCATGCCGGGCCTGCCGCGCGTACCGGCGGCCAACAGCATTCATATTGGTGAAACGGGCGAGGTCGAAGGGCTATTCTAGCCGTCCAGGCCGGCCACGAGACGTCACATCTGGTCGTCGAGGGCGTAACCGGCTGCGCGGACCGTGCGGATCAGATCCGGCGCGTTGCCGGCGTTCAAGGCCTGGCGCAGACGGCGGATGTGCACGTCGACCGTGCGCGATTCGACGTAGACGTCGCGGCCCCATACCGCATCGAGCAACTGTTCGCGCGAAAGCACCCGCATCGGCCGCTCCATCAGATAGCGCAGCAGGCGGAATTCGGTCGGACCCAGATGCACCGACCGTTTGCCGCGCTTTACCCGATGCGAGGCGAGGTCCATCGTCACATCGGCGAACTCCAAGAGCTCGGCCGAAAGCGACGGCCGGGACCGCCGCAGCACTGCACGGACCCGCGCGACGAGCTCGAAAGGCGAGAAGGGCTTGGTGATGTAGTCGTCAGCGCCCGTGTCGAGGCCGCGCACCCGGTCCTGCTCTTCGACACGCGCCGTCAACATGATGATCGGGATATTCTTGGTTTCGGGCTTGCGCCGAATGCGGCGGCAGACCTCCAAACCCGAAACGAGGGGCAGCATCCAATCGAGGACGATGAGGTCGGGTTTACGCTCTTCGACCGCCATCAGCGCTTCCTCACCGTCCATCGCCTCGGTGACCTCGAACCCGGCACTCTCAAGATTGTAACGCAGCACGCTAACCAGCGGTGCCTCGTCTTCCACCACGAGAATCAGTGGCTTGGCCGTAGCACTCATGCGCCGTTCTCTTTCCTTGCAGATTGACCGGGCTTGGACACGACCGTCACGCTGGTGTCGCCTTTCGGGCGTTCGTTTACCAACGGCGTGCCGTGTACCAGGAAGTATATGTACTCTGCGATATTTGTCGCGTGATCGCCGATGCGTTCGATGTTCTTTGCGACGAACAAGAGATGGGTGCACGCCGAGATGTCCCGCGGATCCTCCATCATATAGGTCAGCAACTCCCGAAAGAGGCTGGTGTACATTTCGTCGATTTCTTCGTCGGCGTTGCGGACCTCGACGGCCTTGTCGGCATCGCGTTGCGCATAGGCATCGAGCACGCGCCTGATCTGCGCTTGGACGAGTGCGCCCATGCGCGGGATGACATGCGCAGGCTTGACCTGCGGGACTTGCGATATTGCACCGACACGCTTGGCGATATTTGCCGCGTAGTCGCCGACGCGTTCCAGGTCGCTTGAAATCTTGAGCGCGGTTATGACCTCGCGCAGATCGTCCGCCATGGGTTGGCGGAGCGCCAACATTTGTACGGCCAGGGCATCGATCTCGTACTCCAGATCGTCGATACGCGTATCGCCTTCGACCGTCTTGGTCGCAAGCTCGGTGTCGCGCTTGAAAACGGACTGGACGGCGCAGGCCAGTTGCTTCTCGGCCAGACCGCCCATCCGTGCGATCAGATCGTTCAACTGGCCGAGGTCCGAATCGTAGGACTTCACGATATGTTCGTTGTTCATGGTCCCATCCGCTCTGGGGACATCCGGGTCAACCGGGCCTAGCCAAAGCGTCCCGTTATGTATCCTTGGGTTCGCTCGTCGGTCGGGTTGGTGAATATCTGAGATGTTTCGTCAACCCCACATACGAGCGAACACAAGGATACATAACCGGACGCTTTTGCTAGCCCCGGATGAGCGATCGCTCGGGCGATGCACAGACGCTGTTGCTGCCCGCCGGAAAGGCCGGTGCCTGGCTCGTTCAGGCGATCGCGCACTTCGCCGATCAGGCCCGCCTTTTCCAGGCTGGTGATGACGATTTCTTCGAGGTCGGTCTTGTCGCGGACAAGGCCATGGATCCTTGGGCCGTAAGCCACGTTGTCGAAGATCGATTTCGGGAACGGGTTGGGCTTCTGGAAGACCATACCGACCCGCGCGCGAAGCTGAACCGGATCGACCTGCTTACTGTAGACATCTTCGCCGTCCAGCAGGATTTGCCCTTCGACGCGGCAGCTTTCAATGCTGTCGTTCATCCGGTTGAGGCAGCGGAGATAGGTCGACTTGCCGCAGCCGGATGGCCCGATCAGGGCGGTTACTTCGTTCTCAATAATATCGAGATTGACCGCCTTCAGCGCCTGTTTGCCGCCGTAGAAGACTTCGACGCCCGAACTAGTGATCTTCGCCTGGCTCGGCTGAATCTGGGGTGTTGCTTTGGATGTCGGCACTTCGGTCACGATTTCCATACTCTATCTCCCATCCTACCAGCGGCGCTCGAATTTTTTGCGGAGGACAATGGCGATTGCGTTCATGAGGATAAGGAAGGCGAGCAGCACCATGATGGCGGCGGCCGTCTTCTCCTCGAAGGCACGTTCGGGACTGTCGGCCCAGATGTAGACCTGAACCGGCAGTACGGTCGCCGCGTCGGTTATGCCGCTCGGCACATCGACGATGAAAGCAACCATGCCGACCATCAGCAACGGCGCGGTCTCGCCCAGGGCCTGGGCCATGCCGATGATCGTTCCGGTCAGGATGCCCGGCATCGATAAAGGCAGCACATGGTGCATGACGTTCTTCGGCGCGAATTCTTCCAGGTAGATCGCCGCCATCACACCGACGGGGAAGGCCAACAGCAGCGTCACGAGCATGGTGAGGCCGGAGCCGACGACGGCGCCCCAAATGCCGGCCTGCTCGGGCTCGCGGCTGTCGCCCCCTGTTAAGAACCGCCAATTGAATTGCCGCTCGACCGCGCCTTTCTTGGCGAGTGCGTCGAACCACGCGACTTGTTTGCGGCTTACCTTGGTGGCGCTGCCATCGGGATTTCGCTTGGCGTACCCCTTGCGAAGCATGTCGATCTCGTCGGAGGCGAGCAGCCAGACATGCTGGCGGGTTCCGATGATCTTGGGATTGCTGAGCACCATGCGGCGCAGCTTGTCGGCCGCACCTGTCGACAGCATCTTGCCCAAAGCGCGCCGGTCACGGCGGCCCTTTGCGTGCGGAAAAGCGGATCGGATTGCCGTGCGGGCGACGCCCTCGTAGTCGCCTCGCCGCAGATCGTCGATCTTGCGCGTCCCGTCAGGATCGATCTTCGCGGCATCGAAATAGACTTCGAGATTGATATGGGTCTGCTGAAAGGCGGAGTACCCTTTCGAAATGACGCTGAGCAAGAGGATGAAGAGCGCGACCAAGGCGAAGCCAATCGCCATCAGGCCGTAGATCTTCAGCCGCAGCTCGGACGCATGGCGTCGGCGGAGACCGCTCTTGACGGTTTCAGCGATTGCGCTCGGCTGTCGGTCCGCAGCGGCGATGGGGGCGGTGCCGTTATTCATATCGTTCCCGGTATTTGCGCACGATGCGAAGTGCGATCACGTTGAGGCACAACGTGAAGACGAAGAGCACCAGTCCGAGAGCAAAAGCCGCCAGCGTCTTGGCGCTGTCGAACTCCTGGTCGCCGACCAGCAATGTCACGATTTGCACGGTCACGGTCGTGACGGCTTCGAACGGATTGGCGGTCAGGTTCGCCGCGAGGCCGGCGGCCATCACCACGATCATGGTCTCGCCGATGGCGCGCGAGACGGCCAGCAAGACCGCGCCCACGATGCCAGGCAGGGCTGCGGGGACAATGACGTTGCGAACGGTCTCGGCCTTCGTGGCGCCGAGACCATAGGCGCCCTCGCGCAGGGATTGCGGCACCGCGCTGATAACGTCGTCGGAGAGCGAGGAGACGAAAGGGATGATCATGACGCCCATGACCACGCCGGCGGCCAGCGCGCTTTCCGAAGCAACCGATAGGCCGATCGCTTCGCCCGCGTTTCGGATCACGGGGGCCACGGTGAGGGCGGCGAAAAAGCCGTAAACCACGGTCGGAATGCCGGCCAGGATCTCCATGATCGGCTTGACTGTCGAGCGCACGCTCGGCTTGGCGTATTCGGACAGATAAATTGCCGAAAACAGGCCGACGGGCACAGCCACGGTCATTGCGATCAGGGTGATGAGCGCGGTTCCGGCGAAAATCGGAATCGCGCCAAAGCTTCCCGACTGGCCGACCTGGTCTGCGCGCAGGGCCGTTTGCGGGCTCCACTTGGTGCCGAAGAGGAACTCCCAGAAGGGAATCTTGTCGAAGAAGCGGATCGATTCGAGGAGCAGGGAGGCAACGATGCCGATCGTCGTCAGAATGGCCAGGAGTGAGGCGAGGATCAGCACACCCATCAAGACCCGCTCGACCAAGTTGCGCGCGCGGAGTCCCGGTGCGATCCGGTTGCGCGCCATGACGAGACCGGCCGCCGCGAGCGCCAGGGCACAGGCGGCCAGCATCCAATTCCCCAGGTTGGTGAGCTCGTTGTAGCGGTTCGCCGCGGCGACCACGACCGTGCTGGTCTCGCTGGCGGCCTCGCCGTGCGCGATATTCCGAATATCGTTGAGGAGTAGGCCGAGGCGGTCGGCCGGAAGATTTTGCTGAGCCACGGGCAACGAGCCGATCACCAGTCCGTCGATAATGATCGGCTGCAGGACGAGCCAGGCGGCGAGCAGCGCCAGTGTCGGCAAGCCGCACCAGATGGCGACATAGTAGCCGTAGTAGCTGGGCAGCGAGTGCAGTCGCGCCGGCAGTCCGTCGGCGGCTCCCAGTGCCTGCCGACGCCCCATGTAGAATCCGATCACCGTCAGCACGACGACAACGAGAAGCGTGATCGAGGTATTCATTTCCCCGCCTTGGACCCGGCTCGTTTATGCGCAGCGCCAACCGACGGCCGGCGATGCATTCTTAGAAACAAACGAATATCGGCGCGTGATCGAAAATGGGTGATGGCCGCCCGTTTATGACGGGCGGCCACCTGCGTAGGCTTACATCGACAGGTTCTGGAGCTTGCTGCCCGCATTGCGGAATTGCTTGCGCTCCTTGTCGGGCATCGGGATCAGGCCCTTTTCGGCCAGATACCCATCCGGTCCCCAGGCTTTCTCGCTGGTGAACTCGGCCACGTATTCCTTGATGCCGGGGATTTTCCCGACATGGGCTTTCTTCACGTAGAAGTACATCGAACGCGAGACCGGATATTTCTGCGCCGCGATGTTCTCGAAGGTCGGGGCAATGCCTTTGACGATCGAGCCCTGGATCTTGTCTCCATTCTGGTCGAGGAAGCTGTAGCCAAAGACGCCGAAGGCTTTCGGATTGGCTTCGAGCTTCTGGACGATCAGATTGTCGTTCTCGCCGGCGTCGATCCAAGCGCCATCCTCGCGGATGCCGTGGCACACGGCCTTGAACATCTTCTTGCCCTTCGACTTCTTGATCGCCGCCAGATGCTTGAAGGTCTTGCAGCCCTTCTCCATGGCGAGCTCGACGAAGGCGTCGCGCGTACCGGAGGTCGGCGGCGGGCCGAGCACCTCGATGCGCACATTCGGCAGCGAGGCGTCGATCTGCGACCAGGTCTTGTAGGGGTTCGGCACCAGCTTGCCGCCTTCCTTGCCACCCTCGGGAACCATCTTGGCGAGGGCGAGGAAGACCTGGCGAAGCGAGATTTTCATCTGCTTCGATTTCTTCGAGTTGGCGATGACGATGCCGTCATAGCCGATCTTGACCTCGACGATTTCCTTGACGCCGTTCTTCGCGCAGTTCTTGACCTCGGAGCTCTTGATGCGCCGCGAGGCGTTCGTGATGTCGGGGTGATTGACCCCGAGACCAGCGCAGAAAAGCTTCAGGCCGCCGCCCGAGCCAGTCGATTCGACCACCGGGGCTTTGTATTTGCGATAGGACTTCGCGAACTTCTCCGCTACGGCGGTGGAGAAGGGGAAGACCGTCGACGAACCGACGATCTTGATCTGGTCGCGGGCCTGCGCGGGCACCGCGAATGCAACCGCGGCGAAGCCGGCGGCCACAAGAGTTCTTCCCAACAAGGGAGTTTTTGTGAGCACGGGACTGCCTCCAAAGACACTAAGCCGATCAGCGGATGCGGGCCCTTTCCCGGCCCGCGACGTGGCTGACCATAGCTGTCGGGCAAGATGGATTTACTACTGTTTTGTTACGGTTTTTTGACACAGCCAGACGGCCCGAATATCGGCAGATTCCAGCGCGAAATTGGGACTATTGAGCTAAATTTAGCTTTTCCCGATCTCAAAGGCTGCGGGCGGACGCCCGGGCGGGAGCGGCGGGCAGCTTTACGGCAAATGTGCTGCCCTCGCCGGGGGTGCTTTCGATCTCCAGCCGGCCGCCGTGCCGGTTCACGATGTGCTTGACGATCGCCAGGCCGAGCCCCGTGCCGCCCAAGGCGCGGGAGCGGGCTGCATCAACCCTATAGAAGCGCTCGGTCAGCCGGGGCAGATGCTCGGCTTCGATGCCATCACCCTCGTCGCGCACGATGATGGCGATCTCGTCGCTCCCGCTGGGCGGTTCGATACGCTTCACGGCAAGGTTAACGGTCGATCCCTCATCACTGTACTTGATGGCGTTGTCGACCAGGTTCTGGATGATCTGCATGATCTCGTCGTCATCGCCGACGACGATCGCCGGCCGCTCGGGCATATCGAGCCGCAGCCCGACAGCCTTGTCCTTGGCCTTGATCTGCAGGAGCTCGACGACCGATTGGGCGGCGCTGACGACATCGACCCGGCCGCGCGGGCGTGAATGCTCGTTCAGCTCGATGCGCGAGAGCGACATGAGGTCGCCGATCAACCGGGACATCCGCTCGGCCTGCTCGCGCATCAGCACCAGGAACCGCTCGCGCGCCGCCGCGTCGTCCCGTGCCGGCCCATGCAGCGTTTCTATGAACCCGATCAGGGCGGAAAGCGGCGTCCGCAGTTCGTGGCTCACATTGGCGATGAAATCGGAGCGGGTCTGGTCAATGCGCCGCGCCGCGGTCAGATCCTGCAGGGCGATGATGACCGCCGTGCCGTCGCCTTGCGACGCCCGGATCGGGAGCAGTTGCGCCAGGAAATGGCGCGTCACTGCATCGACGATCGAAATCTCCACTTCCTCTCCCGGTGATCCGCTCAGGATGTCGTCGACTGCATCGAGCACGCCAGGGTCGCGAATGACGGCGGAGAGGGTCTGGTCCTTGACGGCATCGCCGATGATGTCGCGGGCGGCGCGATTGGCGCTGCTGACCCGCTTCATCCGATTGACGATCAGAATGGGCACCGCCAGCGTCTCGATGATGCGCTCGCCGTCCGCGGCCTGGCGCTCCAGCTCCGTGATCCGCTCGCCGTACCGGCGATGGGTTCGCGATGCCACGTCGGCAAACTCCCCGACGATGCCGCGCGGGCCGATCTGCGCCGCGTCGGTGACCCCAAAATCTTCGCGCTCCAGCAAGCCACGCAACCGCTCTATCCGGGCGACCACGAGCCGCGCCACGATACCTGCGACTATCAGCGCGATCGCTATGGCGGCCGCCAGCGTCCCCACACCGCTCTTGTCGAACACCGCGAGCGCGATCACGGCCGCGACCGCGGGGGCCGCGAACAACATGGTCCAGCTTAACCAGCGCCCTATTGGCGGTTCGCGTTCCGGCATTGTCCAGGCTTCGTGCGGGTCGATGACGGGAGCTGGCCTGATTTGGGTAAGGACAGCTCCACATTGGTGTAGCTAGGCCCGTATTGAATGCGACGGATAGACGGTGTGAGGCAAGTCCGGGGTTCGTGGCAGGCGCGGCGGCATTGCGCCCATCGACGCCCAATCAAAGCCCAGTCGAAGCCCAATCGACAGTATGGGCGTTGCGTCGGGGGCCGATCGATGGCAAGCCTTGGGCGACGATGCGGCCGCGGGAGCGGGGGCAAGCCCGCTGATGCAGGATTTCGAACTCGAACCATCGGGCGAGGACGAGGCGCCGGGCGGACGGCGCCTTCATCCGCGCGTGGTGGTGGCCGTCGTCTGCCTCGGCATGGGGGTGTGCGCGGCCGCGCTTTTCGTGCTCGTCATCGTCCTGGCGCTGGCGGGATTGCCAGCCGAAGCGCCAGCGCGGCTTCATATCTGGCTTGCCGGCATCGGCGGGCTCCTGGCGATCGGGACGGCGGCGGCGCTGGCCTGGCTGTTCCTGGAGCAACACATCGCCCGGCCCATCGCCACGCTGACCCGCGAAACCGAGAGCGCGGTCCGCTCCTCCGCGCATACCGAGTTCGTCCTGCCCCGCACCCATGCGCTGGGCGAGCTGCCGGGCTTCGTCGCGGAGCTCGCCGGGCGCCTGGAGACGACGCGGCGCGACACGGCCAAGGCGATGTCGGCGGCGGCCGCGCGCGCGGACGAGGATGTCGCGCGCCTTGAAGCCATCCTGCGGGATCTTTCCGAAGGCGTCATCGTTGCCGATCTCGAGCATCGGGTCGTTCTCTATAACCGCGCAGCATTGTGGCTGGTGGATGCGCCCGAGCGGCTGGGGCTGGGCCGATCGGTCTTCGAGGTCGTCGAGCCGGGCGCGGTCGAGGCCATATTGGCCGATCTTCAAGGTTTGGCGGATGACGACGCGGAGAGCCGGGTCGGCGGCCACACCGCTTCGCTCGAATGCCTCACCGTGCCTGAGGGTGCGGCGCTCGACGCGCGCATGGCGCTGGTGCGTGACGGGGAGGCGGCTGTTACCGGCTATGTGCTGACGATTGCCGCGCGGGCCAAGGCGGCCGCGCGGGACCCCGAACCCGCGGCGCTGCCGGCGCGGCCCGAATTCTACGACTTCGATCTGATGCGGCCGCGCGCGGCGGGGGCGCTCGCCGACCGCGCGCTCAAGGATCTCAATTTCGTCGTCTTCGACACCGAGACGACGGGCCTTCAGCCCTCCAAGGGCGACCGCATCATCCAGATTGCCGGCGTGCGGATCGTCAACGGCCGCGTACTCCAGGGCGAGGTCTTCGACCGCCTCGTCAATCCCGGCCGGCGGATCCCCAAGGCCTCGATCCGCTTCCACGGCATCACCGACGATATGGTTGCCGGCGAAATGGGTATCGCAGATGTCCTGCCCGCTTTTGCTGAATTTGCGGGCGAGGCGGTGCTGGTCGCGCACAACGCCGCGTTCGACATGAAGTTCCTCTCGCTCACGGAAGCGGAAACCGGCGTCGCCTTCGCCAATCCGGTCCTCGACTCGCTGCTGCTTTCGGTCTTCGTCCACGACCACGTGCCCGACCACACGCTCGACGCCATCGCCGGCCGCTTCGGCGTCGAGATCGAGGGCCGCCACACCGCGCTCGGCGACGCCCGCGCCACGGCGCGCATCTTCCTCCACCTGGTCGAGCTGCTCGAGGGCCGCGGCATCACCACCCTCGGCCAGGCCATGGAGGCCGAGCGCAGTATCTACGCGCTCCGCCGCAAGCAGGCGCGGTTATAGCGGCACGCCCCACTCGGGCCTCCCACGATTTCGCAAAAGGTTCCGGATTGACCGGGGACAGCGCTCCGCTACGATCAGGGGATTTTTCCCACTAGCTGATCGCAATAGGAGCAGACGCACGATGCCCCCAACCTTCCGCCGCCTCTTCGAAGGCCCCGACGAATTCGACTACGCCCCAGATCCTATGGGAAGGGTGGGCGCGGGAATGCAGGAGATCCACGACCCGACCGACGACCCGCGCGGCAACGAGCTCTTCCAGGACTTCCGCGAGGCCTGGGCCGAGGGGCACGACCTGCCCGATCTCTTCGGCGGCGCGGGCATGCTCGACATCAAGGAGCCGGTGGGCCCGGCCGCCCGCAACCGCCGCCCCGACGTGGCCAAGCTCGAGACCTTTCTCGACGCGCTGGGCGAGCACGACGCGGCGCGCACGGAAGGGCCGACCGGCTTCTACGGCATCGGCTTCGAGGACAACCTCAAGGCCTATCAGGCCCGCAACGGCCTCACCCCCGACGGCCTCGTAAACCCCGATGGCGAGACAATCGGCCGCATCAAGCAGGACCTCACGGCGACGCTGGGGCCGGGGGCGTGGGCGGGTGGCGCCGATGCCGCAGACGGTTCAGGGCCCGGTGCGCGGCTGATCCCGGTGCAGTCAAGTGGGGGCTCGCCGATAGGGCGCACGCCAGAGCCGCCGGATCGCGAGCGGCGGGCGCGGCAGCAGTTTCTTGAAGCCAGTCGCGAGAGCGCGCGAAGGCTAAAGCGGCAGGAGAAGGAGGAGTTTCTCGAAGCTAGCCGTGAAAGCGAGCGGCGACTTCCCGAACAGGTTCGGCAACTAGATCGCAAGTATCGGCTAATGCTTTGGGGAGCAGTGGAGATCGAAAGACAGGCTCGACCTTTGGTCAACCTCAAACACGCTATCCCGGCCATGAGCCTCTACCTAGATGGTAAAGGCGGTACTGTTCACTATGACTCTGACTGGATCCGCGCGCAGCCGATCATCAAGCGCGCTGAAGACCGAGTGCTGAGCCATTTCGGAGACTGGATGCGGGGGAAACCCCTTAGGCCCGGCGCATCCCCGCCGGATATTGCGAGCAAGATTCTGAAGCTAAAGCCGGGAGAGTCAGTCGGCGGTGACACCGACCGATCTGCTATTGCCAAATTCGTGAAACCCACCTGGCGGGACAAGATCACGGACTTCTACAATACGAGCAAGAAAAGCAACATAAAGGGAATCGGAAGCTTCAGTTTTACCCGTAAAGGTAATACGATATACGTGACAGGAATCATCGATCAGAAGTGGCGCGACAAATTCGACTTTGAACCCGGGAAGGTAATCGAAATCCCATACGAGGGGTCGCCTGTAAGGGTCATTACAGACGAGTTGATTTTCTTGCGAGGGGTCGGCAAGGCCCGGACCTTTCAGCAGCGCTCTTCCTGGCAACGACGCGTAGTGGGGCAGATCGAAATTGTGCGAAATCCAAAGACGGGCAAAGAGCAGATAGGCGGGGTCGCCTTAAAATGGGCGGATTAAGTCGATGACATCCGGAAGTTGAACCTCAAGAAGCAACGCGATTGGGTAAGAACCTCCCCAGACAGATGAGCGCTCAAGGTAAAGCCGCGTTGCCCCACTGTGGCCGCTCGCGCACAGTTTTTTGTCGCATGTTGCGACCATTTATTGTCGCGATGGCATTGGTGTTCGCTGTTCCCGGTGCCGCAGATGATTTCGGCGATGCCAAGCAAGCCTTGGAAGCCGAGCAGCATGCAAAAGCCATCCGCCTGCTACGGCCCATGGCGGAGAAGGGCGACTCACGCGCGCAGCATTTGTTGGGGTACGCCCACATGTCGGGCTTGGGCGTAAAGAGAAGCGATAAAAAAGCGCAGTATTGGCTGATGAAAGCCGCTGCTCAGGACTACACACCGGCGATTGGCTTGCTTGGGCAGTTGTTGGTCAGTATCGACGGATCGCCGACCCGTGGCCTGCCGCTCATGAAGATCGCAGTTCGCCGCGGCGATGCCGCTACTCAAGCGGCTCTGGGCATGTGTTATTTGTTTGGAGTTCAGGGTATTCCGGCTGATGTGCAGGAATCGAAAAGACTTCTGCTCTTGTCGGCAAGCCAAAAACACAAGTTTGCTTATCTTGGTCTCGCTTGGTGGCACGCGACCGACCGCGGAGGGAAAAAGCCGGACTATGTCGAGGTTCTCGTCGGCATCTCTTCAGCGATCCGTTGGGTCGCCCAGGCGCGGGCGACCGGGGACAGCGCTCCGCTACGATCAGGGGATTTTTCCCATTCACGATCACAGCAGGAGCAGACGCCCGATGCCGCCAACCTTCCGCCGCCTCTTCGAAGGCCCCGACGAAATCGACTACGCCCCCGACCCCCTAAATTCATTTTGCGGGCCGGGTCGGCGCAGGCATGCAGGAGATCCACGACCTGACCGACGACCCGCGCGGCAACGCGCTCTTCCAGGACTTCCGCGACGCCTGGGCCGAGGGCCACGATCTGCCCGATCTCTTCGGGCACGACGGCATGCTAGGGTGTTAGAGTCGAACCCCGAAATGCGATAGCCACCGCTCTCAAAACACCTCACCGGTGAACTCCGAGCGGATGCGGCTGCGGAAGGCGCGGATGGCGCGCAGGCAGTCGCGGAGATAGTCCTTCTCGCGCTTGGAGAGCGACTTGGGCGCGATGTAGTAGCCGGCGGGTGCGCCCGCGGCGTGGTCGCGGAGCTGCTGGCGCAGCAGCAGATGGGCGATGTGCCGGAAGGCGCCCGAAAGGTAGTCCTGCTCGTCGGCCTCGAGCACGCCCGCGGCGGCGAGCGCCTCGATGCGCGCGAGGGTGGGGCCCGCCTCGATGCCCTCGCGCAGCGCAAGCAGGCGCACCGCGTCGATGATCGGCAGCGAGCCGGTGTGCTTCAGGTTGATCTTGCCCTTGTGCTCGGGCTCGTCGCGCACGGTGATGAAGCGGCCGAACCAACCGAGCGCAACCCCGTGCTCCTCATCGTCGCGGAAGAGCTCGCGGAGGAAGGCGTTGTTGCCCTTGGTGAGCGCGGTGACATGGGCGCGCAGCCGCGCCGGCATCGCCGGGTCGCCGTAGACGCCGCGGAAGTCGAAGAAGATGTCGGCGAGGCGGAGCGCGGTGGTGTCGCGCTTGGCCTGCCAGAGCGAGATCTGTTCGCGCCACTGGCTCTCGGTCTTCCGCCAGAGCGGGTTCTGCGCCATCACGTAGCCCTTGCAGAGCGGCATGCCGATGGCGTTGAGATTGGCGTTGAGGCGAACGGCGAGCTCTGTAAACCAGCCGTCGATGCGGTCGTGCTCGGCGTCGGGGTAGTCGGCGAGGATGAAGCCGTTGTCCTGGTCGGGGAAAAGATAGTTCTCGTCGCGCCCGCCCGAGCCCATGACGATGACGGCGAAGTCGACCGGCGGCGCGCCTTTGCCCTCTTCGGCCAGCGCTTCGAGCGTGCCGGCGGTGACGCGGCGGTAGATGTCGTTGTTGACGTCGGTGAGGAGGGCCTGGATCTCGGTCGCCGGCACCGCATCGGCAAGGAGATCGGCGGCGAGGTCGATCTGCGCGGCCTTGACCTCGCGCAGGCCGTCCATCGTGCCCTCATGGGTCAGATGCTCGATGCGCTCGACCGTGGTCGCGGCGATATCGGCAAGGGCGTCGTGCAAATCGAGGTGGCCGACGGCGCGGCCGATCCCGTCCACCACCGGCATGTTGCGGTGGCCGAAGCGGCGCATGCGGGCGATGGCGCGGTAGAGATAGTCGTCTGGCCCGATGGTCTTGACGCCCTCGCTCATGATCTCCGAGAGCGGCGTCTCGGGCGTGGCGCGGAAGGCGATGCGGCGGGTGACGTCCTGCTCCGTGATGATGCCGACGACCCTTTGGTCGCCGTCGACGACCACGGCGCAGGCGGCCCGGCCGACGGTCATCGCCCCCACGGCGTCCGTGACGGTCGCGGTCGTCTCCAGCGCCAGCGGCGCCGGTCCCATGAAGTCGCCCACCCGGCGGCGGAAGAGCTGGGTCTGGGATTGCATCCAAAAGGTCTCCCCGATTGGGCCGTTCTATAGCATGGCGCGCAGAGGTCGGCAGATTGATCCAGGGCAAAGGATTGGCGTGTCGGCAAAGGCCGGGCTAGAGTGTCGGCGCCGAGGAGCCGCCAAGAGCCCAGGCACGAAACAGGGAAGGGAACCCCGCCATGGCGCGGTCGGTGCTGGTGGTGGACGATGAGCCGAACATCGTCCTCTCGCTGGAATTCCTTATGAAGCAAGCGGGTCTCGAGGTCCGCACGGCCGCTGATGGCCAGGCGGCTCTGGCGTCCGTTCAGGCGAATACGCCAGATTTAATTTTGCTCGATATTTCAATGCCCAATGGAGATGGCTTCGAGGTTTGTCGCAAGATTCGCGAAAACCCCGTATGGCAGGATATCCGGATCATCATGCTGACCGCCAAGGGCAAGGACTCCGAGCGTGAGAGGGGGCTCGCCGCGGGGGCGGACGACTACATCACCAAGCCCTTTTCGACGCATGAGGTGATCGACCGGGTCGCAGCGCAGATTGGAACCGCCAGGACCGATTAACCACGGTTTGGCCGCCGTCTCCCCAAAACGCGGCAACCGCGCTAGGATTGAAACATTATCAACCAGATCGTCTCTCAACCGGGACGGGGGCGGGGCAGTTGGCCGGACCAGCGAAGACCAGCGAGCGCTCGATTTCGCTTTTGCTGCTTGGCTTGCTCGCCTTCAGCCCTCCGCTGCTCCTGATCTTCAGTGGGCAGTCGACGATCTTCGGTATCCCGTCGCTCTTTGCTTATCTGTTCAGCGCCTGGGTCGTTCTGATCGCGCTGAGCCGGATCCTCGCCGAACGGGCGCGGCCCGACGATGGGGCGCGGGTGCCGCCGCCCGGACAGCGCTAGGCGCTTTGATGGTCCGCCATGCTTAAGGGCTGGATCATACTGCTGGCGTCGATCGCCTATCTCTGCGTGCTGTTCGCGATTGCCTATTACGGCGACAAGCGGGCGGACCGCGGACGCAGCCTGATCGCGAACCCTTATATCTATGCGCTCTCGATCGCGGTCTACTGCACCTCGTGGACCTTCTATGGGAGCGTGGGGCGCGCGGCAGCGAGCGGTATCGACTTCCTCACCATCTATCTGGGGCCGACCCTGACCTTCGTGGCCTGGTGGTTCGTGCTGCGCAAGATCCTGCGCATATCGAAGGCGCACCGCATCACCTCGATCGCCGACTTCATCGCCTCGCGCTACGGCAAGAGCACGCTCCTGGGCGGGCTGGTGACCGTGATCGCCGTCGTCGGGATCATGCCCTACATCTCGCTGCAGCTTAAGGCGGTCTCGACGAGCTTCCGCCTGCTGCTCGAATACCCCGCGATCGTCATGCCCAAGACCGAGTATGTGCCGCATTTCCTGGGCGACACCGCGCTCTTGGTGGCCGGCTGCATGGCGGCGTTCTCGATCCTGTTCGGCACACGGCATATCGATGCGTCCGAGCACCATGAGGGCATGGTGGCGGCGATCGCCTTCGAGTCGATCGTGAAGTTGGTTGCCTTCCTCGCCATTGGGGTGTTCGTCACCTTCGGGCTCTATGGCGGCTTTGGTGACCTTTTCGCCAAGGCCGCGGCGCGGCCGGACCTCGCCAAGCTCTTCGTCGTGAATTCGGGAACCTATGGCCAGTGGATCACGCTCACCGTGCTCTCGATGGCGGCGATCATCTGCCTGCCGCGGCAGTTCCAGGTGACCGTCGTGGAGAATGTCGACGAGGATCATCTGCGCAAGGCGGTGTGGCTCTTCCCGCTTTATCTGCTCGCGATCAACATATTCGTCCTGCCGATTGCCTTCGCCGGCATGATGCAGTTCCCGGGCGGCAACGTCGATGCCGATACCTTCGTGCTCACCGTGCCGATGGCGGCCAAGCAGGAGGGGTTGGCGCTGTTCGCCTATATCGGCGGCCTTTCGGCGGCGACGGCGATGGTGATCGTCGCGACGGTGGCGCTCTCGACGATGGTCTGCAATGACCTGGTCATGCCGGCGTTGCTGCGCATAAGGGCGTTCCGGCTGCACGAGAAGGGCGATCTCTCCGGGCTGCTGCTGGCGATCCGCCGCGGCAGCATCATCGGCATCATCATGCTCGGATATCTCTATTTCCGTTTCATCGGCGAGTCGGTGACGCTGGTTTCGATCGGCCTGGTCTCGTTCGCCGCGGCGGCGCAGTTCGCGCCGGCGATCATCGGCGGCATCTATTGGCGCGGGGCAACGCGGCGCGGGGCATTGGCCGGCCTCAGCGGCGGCTTCCTCGTTTGGGCGTACACATTGCTGCTGCCGTCCTTCGCGCGTTCAGGCTGGCTGCCGATCGATTTCGTAGCGCACGGACCGTTCGGCATCGCGGCGTTGCAGCCCTACGAGCTCTTTGGTCTCGGCGGCCTCGACCATATGACGCATGCGCTCTTCTGGAGCATGCTCGCCAATATCGGGCTCTACATCGCGGTCTCGCTCTTCAGCCGACAGGGCGCGATCGAGCGCATCCAGGCGGCGCTCTTCGTCGATGTTTTCCGTTGGTCCGGCGAACGCGGTTCGCAGTTCTGGCGCGGCACCGCCACGGTAAGCGATCTGCAGGCGCTGGTCGCCCGTTTCATCGGCAACCGCCGGGCCGACCGTGCCTTCAGCGAGTATGCGAAAGGCCGCAAGATCAACCTATCCAAGATGCCGGAGGCCGACGCGCAGCTCGTCAACTTCGCCGAACGTCTCCTGGCCGGCGCGATCGGGGCGGCGTCGGCACGCGTCATGGTGTCCACTGTGGCAAAGGCCGAAATCATCTCGATCGACGAGGTGATGAAGATCCTGGACGAAACCAGCCAGGTGATCGAGTACAGCCACCAGCTCGAGGAGAAGGGCCGCGAGCTCGAACAGGCGACCACCGAGCTCCGCGAGGCCAACGCCCGGCTGCAGGAGCTGGACCGCTTGAAGGACGATTTCCTGTCGACGGTCAGCCACGAGCTGCGCACGCCGCTCACCTCGATCCGTTCCTTCACCGAGATCCTGCACGACAACCCCGATCTGGCGCTCGGCGAGCGGAAACGCTTCCTCGGCATCATCGCCAAGGAGAGCGAGCGCCTGACCCGCCTGATCAATCAAACGCTCGATCTCGCCAAGATGGAAGCGGGTCGCATGGAATGGCAGATGGAGCGCCTCAACCCCAAGGCCGTCGTCGAGGATGCCGTGGCTGCGGTCGGCGGCTTGTTCGAGGAGCGCGGCATTCGTCTGGACGTCCAGCTGCCGTTCCGATTGCCCATGGTCTATGCCGACCGTGATCGCCTGATGCAGGTTCTGGTCAACCTGCTCTCCAACGCGGCGGACTTCTGCGACGAAGCCAATGGCCGCGTTGCGGTATGGGGCTCGGCGAAGCAGGATGAGATATCGATCGGCGTCACGGATAATGGTTCAGGCATGCCCAAATCGGCGCAAAAGCAGATCTTCGAGAAGTTCCAGCAAGCCGATACTGCGCGAAGAGGTCGAACGGGTGGCACGGGGCTGGGGCTTTCGATCTGCCGCCAGATCGTCGAGCACTTCGGCGGGGAGATCGGCGTGGAGAGCCGCTTGGGCGAGGGCGCGCAGTTCATATTCCACCTTCCCATGGCAGCGGCCGTGGAGCGCGCCGGTGCGAAGGGCGAGCAACGCCATCCGCTAAGCCAGTTGATTCCTGCCGCAGGCAAACGCCTGCGTATCAGGAAGAAGAAGGAGGTTCCCGCCGAATAAGCGGTGGCTGGGCGCGTTGGCCGCAATCGCTGCGATCGCAAAGCCGGCAGCTGATCCCGATCGGCATCCGGTGCCGCCGGTCCTCGAGATCCATGCCATCGGCATAGATAATGTCGCTCGCATGGCCGATGCCGCAGCCGATCTCGATCGCGAAGTGACTGCGCGGCGCGTGGTGGCCGGCGCCAGGCTTGGTGACCGCGCGGGCAATTGAGAAGTAGGCGGTGCCATCGGGCATTTCGCTCGGTTGAGCGACGATCTGGCCGGGCGACAGGAGCGCGGTGTGTACCGCCCATCGGGGGCACGCGCCGGAGAAGCGGGGAATCCGCAGCCCTGAACCCATGAACCGCTTGGAAATATTCCCCGCGGCATCGACGCGGACGAAATGGAACGGGATCGCCGCATCGCCCGGTCGTTGCAGGGTGGTCAGGCGGTGGCAGACCTGCTCGAAGCTGGCGCCGAAGCGCTGGCCCAATCGTTCGACGTCATAGCGCTCTACCCGTGCTGCTTCCGCGAACCGCTCGTACGGCATCATGAGCGCTCCGGCGAAGTATCCTGCCAGCGCGCGGCGCGCCATCGCTTCGGAATCGGCGCCGCTAAAGGTCCCGTTTTCCAAGCAGGCGGACAAGAGATCGCTGTGTGTGAGCACGGCATAATGCCGCGCGAGAGCGAATGCGGCGCTGCTCGGCGAAAGCGTCTCATCGAGCAGGACGCGGCCGTTGGCCTCGGATGCGACTTGCGTGGCATTGGCCGTGCGCTCGATGGTCACGCCGTGCCGCCGCTCCAGTAGGTCCGCAAGGGCCGAGAACGCGGCGGCCGGATCGAGCCCCAACGCCTCGTGCAGGCTTTCCGCTTCGGCGTCGAGCTCGGTGAAATGGTTTCCGTTGAGCTCCAGGAACTCGCTGACCTCTTCGCCAGGCGGCCGACTGCCGACGATGCCCTCGAGCGCATCACCGCGGGCGATCTCGACCAGCTGCCCGACCGCATCGGTCAGGCGCTCGCTCTCGCCGACGATGATGCCGAGAAACTTCTGGCGCTCCTCGGCGCCCATATCGGCGTGATCGTGGAGGATCTCGGAGAAGGAGCGGATCGAGGTCAGCAGGGTGAGGAGCTCGTGGATCGAGCTGGAGATGAAGGCGTCGTCGGACAACCGGTCGCTCATCCCCCGCACATTGTCGTTCGCCGTCCGGTAGGCCCGGTAAAGGTCGACGATCGCCCGGCAGGCGGCGGGGGAGGCGTTGACGAGATCGGTGAGATCGTCACGCTCGATGCCGCTCTCCCGGAATATGGGATCGCCGAACGCCTCGATCAGATCGCCCAGAAGCCGGGTCTCATCCTCATCGGAGAAGGCCTCGAGATCGACCTCGAAAAGCCGAGAGACCTTGAGCAACAGCGGCAGCGTCAGTTGCCGCTGGTTGTGCTCGATCAGATTGAGATAGCTGGGCGAAATGCCGAGCTGTCCGGCCAGCGCAACCTGGCTTACGTCGCGATCCCTGCGAAGCCGCCGCACCTTGTGGCCAAGCATTGGACCTTGGGCCATGAAATCCGCCTCGTGACTTGTCCCGGGAATTTACAAATTTTCATATTTACAATTCAATTAGTAAACTATTAACCCAAAAATCGGCAGCCAACAAGGGATACGTTGACCTCAATTTACGTCTGTGAACGCATTACAGCACTGCGCTGTCCGTTCAATCGTTGGCAGGCGGCGCAGGTGTCGTTTTTGTGGAGGGGGAGGACATAGCCTTGGCACCAAAGATCATCTGGCTATTCATCTTCGTCGCGCTGTACTGGGCCTACTGTATCTTCTGGGGCGTCAAGTCGGCGATGACGGCGAAGACTGCCAGTGACTACTTCATCGCCGGCCGACGGCTGTCGATGTGGGTATTCATTCTGGCCGCCACCGCGACCTCATTCTCGGGCTGGACCTTCATGGGCCATCCGGGGCTGGTCTATCGCGATGGCTTCCAATACGCCTACGCGTCGTTCTACACGATCACGATCCCGTTCACCGGGGTCATGTTCCTGAAGCGCCAGTGGATGCTGGGCAAACGCTTCGGCTATGTGACACCGGGCGAAATGCTCTCGGATTACTTCCAGGGCGACGGTATCCGGATCCTGACTGTGCTTGTCGCGCTGCTCTTCTCGATCCCGTATCTGGGTGTGCAGCTCGGCGCGTCGGGCTTTCTGTTCAACACTCTGACCGACGGCATGGTCAGCGTGAACTTCGGGATGTGGGTCCTGTCGGCGGTTGTGTTCATCTACGTGGCATCGGGCGGTCTGCGCGCGGTGGCCTACGTGGATACGCTGCAGTGTATTCTGCTTGCCTTCGGCATCATCATGGTCGGCATCATTGCGATCCAGTTGGCCGGTGGCTGGGGGGCTCTGAACGAGGGCTTCGCCAAGATTGCGGCGCAGCCCGAGCTCGGGCGCTGGAAAGCGACACCAGCGGGGCACAACGCCTACTTCGCGATACCGGGCGTGATCCAGTTCACCGCCGGCCTCGGCAAAGAAACGCCCGTCGGTGGCTTGTGGACCGGCGTTATGTGCCTGACCTATATGTTCGCGCTGATGGGCATCCAGTCCGCCCCGGCGTTCTCCATGTGGGCCTTCGGCAACAACGATCCGAAGCCGTTCGCACCGCAGCAGGTCTGGGCTTCGTCGCTCGGAATCGGCTTCATCCTGTTCTTCTTCACGGCCTTCCAGGGCATGGGCGCGCATCTTCTTGGCGCCAACGGGATGGTCACGAAGGCGGGGCTTGCGACATCGAACGCGTTGCCGGACCTCACCAAGAACCTGCAGGGCAGGCTGGTGCCGGATTACATCAACACGATTGGTGACTCGACACCGTGGCTCGTCGGCCTGATCGCGGTTTGTGCGCTCGCGGCCATGCAATCCACCGGCGCGGCATATATGTCGACGGCCGGCGGTATGCTGACCCGCGATCTCTATAAGCGCTATCTCAATCCGACAGCCTCGCACGGCACTCAGAAGCTGTTCGGCCGGTTGGGCGTTGCCTTCATCGTGTTGTCAGCCCTGGTGGTCGCGACCTTCTCGCGTGACGCGCTGGTGCTGCTGGGCGGTCTGGCTGTGGCCTTCGGCTTCCAAATGTGGCCGTCGCTGGCGGCGGTCTGCTGGTTCCCGTGGATCACCCGTCAGGGCGCCACCTGGGGACTCGCGGCTGGTCTGCTTGCGGTGATCTTTACCGAGACGATCGGTCAACAGATTACCGGGGGCGCGCTGCCGTGGGGCCGCTGGCCGTGGACCATCCACTCGGCTGGTTGGGGCATCATCTTCAACCTGGCGTTCTGCATCCCGATTTCGGCGATGACGCAAAGCGACACGGCTGCGCGTGAGCACCGCATGAAGTACCACAACTTCCTGCGCGAACACGCGACGCTGTCGGCCGACAAGAAGCGTCTGGTTCCGATCGCCTGGATCATCACTCTCGCCTGGCTGTTCTTCGGCATCGGCCCCGGCGCGGTGATCGGCAACACCATCTTCGGTGCGCCGGCAGCCGGCGTGGCCGGCTGGACCTTCGGCATCCCGTCGATCTGGGCCTGGCAGATCCTGTTCTGGATCCTGGGCGTCGGGATGATGTGGTTCCTGGCCTACAAGATGGAAATGTCGACCGTGCCTGATAAGGAAGTTCAGGCGCTGGTCGAGGATATCGGCGACGTCGCCGTGACCCCGCCACAACAGGCGGGTTCCGGAGGCGCCACCTAAGTCTCCGTCCTGACGACGGCTACTCGAGGGGGAGGGTTCGCTCTCCCCCTTTTTCTTTTGGTTCAATTGGTTAACGATGATTGGCTTGCCAGCAAGCCGCGATTTGTTAGAGTCTCGATTGACGGATTGAAGCGCGATCAACCGACGGACGGCAGCAGTGTCGCCACAAACCTACCAGATCGTTTCGACCCTGCTGCTGACGGCGTTACTGTTCTATCCGGTGCGCCAGCTGATCTGGGTGTTGTCGGTCAGGCGCGTGGAGGGACGCGACGGCCAGCATGACGAGGATCGCCGCCTCCGGTTCAAGCGGCGCGCGACCGCAACAGCGATCCTTTTGTGCTTCGTGTTCTCGGTCCTGTTCACGAACTCCTTGATGAAGGGTCCTCAATGAGTCCCGAAGTCCTCTCGCGCTTCATCAAGTACATGTTCATCGGCATCCTTGTGATGGGTGCCGTCTATTTCATTCTGCCGGGTTTCGTGGAGCGGGCGCCGGGCGACTACTACACCGAGCAGGGCGACATCCTGCTGCGCGACCGCAAGTATGCCGAAGCGCTGAAGAAATTCGACGAAGCCCTGAAGGAACGGCCCGACCATCGCGGCGCGCTCATGGGGCGCGCGCTGGTCTTCATCCAGACCAAGAAGCACGACAAGGCGATCACCGAGCTCACCTATCTCATCGATTATCTCAACCGCACGCTGAAGCCCGACGACCGGACCGGCAAAGGCGTGCTCGCCGCCGCCTATGCCAACCGCGGCATCGTCCACGACCGCGAGGCCCGCTACAAGAAGGCGTTCGACGACTACATCATGTCGCTCAAGACCGATGAGGACGTCGTCTCCGGTCCCGATGTCATTCACAAAATCCTTTATGGGAACGCCCGGCCGTCGACGGTCCGCAAGCGCGCGCGCTATATCGCCGAGCAGCTCAAGCTGCCGCCGGAAAAGCGGGTGCTCCGCATCCCGGAGGTCGACAAGAAGCAGCGGATGTATAAGCCGTAGCCGGCAGGGCTTAAAAACCCGCGGGCTTCGGCACGATTATGACCTCTTCCTGACGGTAGCGGCCGTGGCATTCATCGGGCGATTCGTTGACGATCGCCCGCTTGAATCCGGCATCGAGCGCAAGCCACCGTTTGCGCAGATGCGCCGGAACACCGGCATCGATCAGCGATTCTTCCAAAAGCTTGTGCCGGATCTCGAACACCTCGGCCGGCATGAACATGTGGACGTGGGCGTCGCGCGGTGAGCGGCCGCCGTAGATCGCCGGTCCGCCCATCAGAGTCGTCCAGAAATCCGTTTGCTGCGCCTCCACCACCTCACGCTTGGTGTGGAGGAAGAAGCCTTTGAGCCACGGATGGGCGAAAAGCCTGGTGTAGAGCAGGTTATGGACACGAGCCAGGCAGGCGCGGCCGCCGACCTCGTCGAAAAAATTCTCGCCCAACAGCGATTTGCCCTTGGCCGCCGCCATCGTTCATGCCCGCCCAGATTGGCCCGCCCGGAGTGGATAATGCGGACAACTTAGGTACTGGGCTTTCACGGACGGTTAATGAAGGAAGACGGTGCGGATTCCGAAGCCCCGATATCCGCGGCTCAGGTAAATTTGACGACCTTGAGCACGTCCTGAAGCAGGACCAGGAAGAAGAATATCGCCGCGATGCAGCCGAATAGGAGCCGCACCGTGTCGGGCTTGCCGTCCGCATCGCGCCAGCGAATGCCATGCACAGCAATGATCGCCGTGACGGCGAGAAATATGTAGTTGATCGGCTGTTCCCAGGCCCCGGCAAACTCGAACATGTACTTTCTGCCTATCCAGTCGGCTCATCCGTGGCGGGTGGTTGGAGGATCAATTCCGCACGGTGACGCATTCTGGCAATTGCGGCCGGCAACGCAAGGGCGCCGCAAGGGACATTCGACAAACCGAGGAGCCGAAGCCGGGGTGCGCTATTGGCCCTTGTTCAGATCGGGGCCGCCCTTCTTGAAATAGGGAGGAAATATCGAGCCGTCCCCCCGGGTGACCTGGTCGGCCAGGAAAATACCGCCAAAGATCGCAATCAAGATAACGCCGGCCGCCCAGGCGAACTTGCGCAAGCCATCGGGAACCTGGGTGTGGTAGTCGGCGTCGTAGCGATGGTAGTAGGGCTCATTGTCATCGAGTTCGCCGCGTGCGTCTTGCGCGATGATCTTCCGCGCATACTGCCGGGCCCAGAACGGCACTTCGCTGTGCAGCATATAATTGGCGAATAGGCGGTCGATCACCGCATCCGGCATGTCGCGTTTGTGCCAATCGTAGAAGGCTAGCTGCAAAAGCTGAAATTCGCCGACCTGCAGCAGATTGGCAGCTTTGACAACCTCCGATCGGTCGTCCTGCTCCTCTTTGTCGGGATGGATCAGTGTCTCGAGTAGGTTCATGACCGCTGCTCGTTGCCTCGCCGGGGGCTGCCCCGACCACAGCTCATAGTACGCCTCGCCTCGATGTCGATGATAATCAATTCGGCGTGTTGCCTGGACGTCAGCTCCGACCGAAAGGCGCGGCGATGGGAAAATCGTCCCCGCAAATCAAGCCTCCGCGTGGGCATCGTGCGGGGAGAGATCGCGCTGTTTGGCTGGTGGAAGTCCGCCGGTCGTGATAATGAACGACGCCACTGCCGCGACCCCGTTACGCTCTTTCAGGTTCGTGAAAACGTAGGGGCGAGTGCCGCGCATGCGCTCGGCGTCGCGGGCCATCACGCCCAGATCGGCGCCCACCAACGGCGCCAGGTCGGTCTTGTTGATCACCAGCAGATCCGAGCGTGTGATGCCGGGTCCGCCCTTGCGCGGGATCTTGTCGCCCGCCGAGACGTCGATCACATAAATTGTGATATCGGCGAGGTCGGGGCTGAAGGTGGCCGCCAGGTTGTCGCCGCCGGATTCGATCAGGATCAGATCGAGACCCGGAAAGCGCCGCCGCATATCCGCGACCGCGGCGAGATTGACCGAGGCATCTTCGCGGATCGCCGTGTGCGGGCAGCCGCCTGTTTCCACGCCTTCGATGCGCTCGATCGGCAAGGCGCCCGAGCGGGTGAGGAACTCGGCGTCCTCCTTGGTGTAAATGTCGTTCGTGATGACCGCCATGTCGTAGTCGCCGCGCATGGCCTTGCAGAGCGTGTCGGTGAGCGCCGTCTTGCCCGAGCCGACCGGCCCGCCGATGCCCACACGCAATGGTCCGTGATGGGGTCCGTGAAGGGATTCGCTCATGATCGGAACAGCCTCGTATGGAGTGTCTCGTGCCGCATGCTGGCGATGTCGATGACCGCGGCGCAGGAGCCGACGGGTTCAACGGCGCTGGCAATCGCTTGTTCGGAGGTTTCAGCCACGACGGGCTCGAGCGCGGCGATGGCCCGCTGACCATCACGCTGGCCGAGCGGGACGAGCCGCATGCCGGCCGAAACCAGGTTCGCGGAGAACTCCGTCAGATATGCGCCCACCCCGACGCGGACCGGGACGCCGTGACCGGCGCAGGCCATCGCCACGGCGATCGGAAAGACAATGGGGATGTTTTCATCGCCGTCGCTTAGCAGATCGAGCTCGGGGCAGGGCCAGGCATCTCGGGTGGCGATCAGGAAGGCCTCGCCCTGGCTGGTCGTTTGCAGGCGGATCTCGGCGCTCGGCGTCATCGCGTAGCCCAGCTCGGCGGTTTCGATCAAGAGCGCCTTGTCGCCGTTGGCCGCGGCGCCGTGGGCGACGGCAAAGAGCCAGGCATCGATCCATCCCGCGCCGTGGCGCAGGCTGGTGACGATCCAGTCGAGGAGGCTCTCCCGATCGATGACCTGACCATCGGCGACGGCGGTTTCCAGGCCGCCCGAATAGGAGAACGAGCCGACCGGATAGGCCGGCGACAGCCAGGTCATCAGGCGGTAGAGCTCGCCGCCCATCATCGCCCGGGGTCCTTGCCATTTGCGCGGATCGGCGTCTCGCCGTCGTGCGGATGGTGGTGGGCGTGTCCACCATGTCCGTGAGGGCTGTGGCCATCGTAGGCGCCGCCCTCGGGATTGAAGGGCCGGGTTACCGGCCGCACTTCCGCGCCGAGGCCACGCAGCATCGCCTCGATCACATGGTCGCGGTGGATATAGAGCGTCTCGCCATCGATCTCGGTGGGCAGATGGCGGTTGCCCAAATGCCAGGCGAGACGCAAGAGATGATGCGCGTCCTTCGCGTCGACAGCGGCGAGGGCTTCGGGTTGCGCCCGAACTAGAACCCACCGGTCGTCATCGAGCTTGAGGCCGTCGCCGTCGCCCAGCACGCCGGCTTCCGCCCGCTCCAGCAGCACGGCTTCGCCGTCATCGGTGTCGATCCGAATGCGGCGGCGGCAGCGGGTGTCATAGTCGAGCGTGACGGTCGCCGTCGCCTCGGCCACGGGCCACGCACCTTGGGTCACGATGACGGCGACGCGGCGCATCAGAAGAGGAAATAGCGCTGCGCCATGGGCAGCACCTCCGCAGGTTCGCAGGTAAGCAACTCGCCATCGGCGCGGACTTCGTAAGTCTCCGGGTCAACCTCGACCGACGGCATGGCGTTGTTGTGGATCATCGCCGCCTTGCCGATCTCGCGAATGCCGCTCACCGCCATCACCGGGCTCTGCAGGCCCAGCGTATCGGCGATCCCGGACTCCAGACCCGTGCGTGACACGAAGGTGACGCGGCTTGCCTGCATGGCGCGGCCGAAACCGGCGAACATCGGCCGGTAATGGACGGGTTGGGGCGTCGGGATCGACGCATTCGGGTCACCCATCGGTGCCGCGGCGATGGTGCCGCATTTCAGCACCAGATCAGGCTTCACGCCGAAGAAGGCCGGCTTCCAGAGCACGAGATCGGCGAGCTTGCCGACCTCGACCGAGCCGACCTGGCCGGCGATCCCGTGGGTCAGCGCCGGGTTGATCGTGTATTTGGCGATGTAGCGCTTGACCCGAAAGTTGTCGTTGGCTGCGCTGTCCTCGGGCAGGGCGCCGCGCTGGCGCTTCATCTTGTCGGCGGTCTGCCAGGTGCGCACGATCACCTCGCCGACCCGGCCCATCGCCTGGCTGTCGGAGGCGATCATCGAGAAGGCACCGAGATCGTGGAGGATGTCTTCGGCCGCGATGGTCTCGCGCCTTATCCGGCTTTCGGCGAAGGCGACATCCTCGGGGATCTTGGGATCGAGGTGATGGCAGACCATCAGCATGTCGAGGTGCTCGTCAACCGTGTTGACGGTGAAGGGCCGCGTCGGGTTGGTCGAGGAGGGCAGCACGTTGGGCAGGCCGCAGACCTTGATGATGTCTGGTGCATGGCCGCCGCCGGCGCCCTCGGTGTGATAGGCGTGGATGTTGCGGCCCTTGAAGGCGGCGATGGTGTTCTCCACGAAACCGGACTCGTTCAGCGTGTCGGTGTGGATCGCGACCGAGATATCGGCGTCCTCGGCGACCGCGAGAGCGGTGTCGATCGCCGCCGGGGTGGTGCCCCAATCCTCGTGCAGCTTGAGCCCGCAAACGCCGCCCTCGATCTGCTCATCGAGCGCCTCGCGCAGCGTCGCGTTGCCCTTGCCGAAGAAGCCCAGATTGACCGGCAGCCCGTCGGCCGCCTGCAGCATGCGGCCGACATGCCAGGCGCCGGGCGTGCAGGTGGTCGCGTTCGTGCCTTCAGCCGGGCCCGTGCCGCCGCCCATCATCGTGGTGACGCCGCTCATCAAAGCGTCCTCGATCTGCTGCGGCGCGATGAAATGGATATGGGCGTCGAACCCACCGGCCCGACATCCGCCTTGACGATCCCCCAATGGTCGACGATCAGCGCGTTGGTGATCACCGTGTCGACGGCGCCTTCGATGCGCGAGACCTGCGACTGACCCATGCCGTCGCGGATCACCTTGCCGCCGCCGAACTTGACCTCCTCGCCATAGACCGTGCGGTCTTCCTCGACCTCGATGATCAGCTCGGTGTCGGCGAGGCGCAGCCGGTCGCCAACCGTCGGCCCGAACATGCCGGCATAGGCAGCGCGATCGATTTTGTAAGCCATCCCGCTCAGCCTCCCGCGCCGCCATTGAGGGCGCCGTTCAGCCTGCCATTGATGAGGCCATTGAAACCGTAGACCGTCTCGCCACCGCCATAGCGCACGAGCGTCACCGAACGCGTCATTCCGGGCTCGAAGCGCACGGCCGTCCCGGCCGGGATATCGAGGCGAAATCCCCGCGCCGTATCCCGGTCGAAGGCCAAGGCCTCGTTGGTCTCGAAGAAATGATAGTGTGAGCCCACCTGAACCGGCCGGTCCCCGGTATTGGTGACCTCAAGGGCGACGGTGTCACGGCCGGCGTTCAGCGTGATCGTGCCCGGTGCCGGCATGACTTCGCCGGGGATCATGCGACGAGTCCGAGGGCTGCCCCGGCCGTCGCCAGCACACCGGCCGCCCAACGCAGGGCGTTGCGCGCGCCGCCAGCCATTGCCGCGCGGCCGCCAAGCACGACGAAGAGAAGCAGCACGGCCATGGCGGTGCACATGCCGGCGGCAAAGGGCGCGAGCGCGTTCGCGCCGACCTCGATTCCGTGGAGGTGGCCATGCGCAAAGCCGAAAAAGCCGATCACCGTCGCAGCCGACCACAGCCCCACGCGAAAGGCGCTCGCCGCGAGGAGGGCCGGGATCAGGATCGAAGCGAGCATCACATGCTCGAAGGCGGGCATCACCGCGCCGAAAGTCGCCACGCCAAAGCCGGCCAGCACCGAGGCGAGGAACGTTAAGGGCCATACCATCGGCGCGCGGCCACCGCGCACGACCGCCCATAGCGCGACCGCGGCGATGGCGAGAAGATGGTCCCAACCGGTGAGCGGATGTAGCAGGCCGGCCATGAAAGACGCGTTGCCCGAATGCCCTGTATGCGCAGCGGCCGGGGTCGCCATGATGACGAACGCCAAACTCACCAGAATTTTTGAACGCATTAGATTTCCCTCCCTATCGGATCGGTTGGTGGACGGTGACGAGCTTGGTGCCGTCGGGGAACGTCGCCTCGACCTGGACCTCGTCGATCATTTCGGCGACACCGTCCATCACTTGTTCTCGGCTGACGACGCCGGCGCCGGCCGACATGAGGTCGGCGACGCTGCGGCCGTCGCGGGCGCCTTCGACGACGAAATCGCTGATCAATGCCACCGCCTCAGGGTAATTGAGCTTCACGCCCCGTTCCAAGCGCCGGCGCGCCACGATCGCGGCCATGGCGACCAGCAGCTTGTCTTTTTCGCGCGGCATCAGTTTCATGAGCGCCCCTCCACGTCAGATTGCCCAGATCCTCGGGACGCGTCCGGTCGTACGGTAGCGCCGCCAGAAATCGGTATAGGCGTCGAGCAGCGTTTTCGCGTCGCGCCCGAGCCAACGCACGATCAGGAGGCCGTCGATCACCGTGGCACCTGCCATGAGATTGTCGGTGTCCCCGCCGATGATCGTCCGGGCCGTCTCAAGCCCGTCGGCTGCGTCATCTCCGGCATGAACAAAGAGCGCGCCCGCCCGTGCACCGGCGAGGCAGGCCGGATGATCGCGCACGGCCGACCAATCGTCGACGGCCATGCGGTCTGTCCAGATGAGGCGGCCGCTGCGGCGCACCTCCCAGATGTCGGAAAGCCGGCCACTCGCCAGGCGCTCGCCGGAGCCGGCCCGGCCATAGGCCACGACTTCGCCGGCATGAACGCTCGCCCCGGGCTCGAATGAAATTCGGGTCCTCCGCTGCAGCACCGCGCCGTCGAACAGGATCGTCGGCTGCGGCATCCAGGCGAGCGAGGCCCGGGCCGACACGGTGATCTCGCAGTCGACGCAGACCTCGGGTCCGGCGCTGCGGTAGATCTTCTCCGCGGCCTGGCTGGTGATAAGTGCGTGCGCGCCGTCGCTGCTGCTGATCTGGGTTGAGAGCGTGTCGCCGCCGACGAGCCCGCCGGCGACATTGGCCAGGACGGCCTCGAGCTCGTCGATGCTTCCGTAGCGCGGAAAGAACGCCCGGAGCGGCGCTTGCTGGTAGAGATCGACAAGGCGCGTCCTGCCGGAGCGGCCATCGAAGGCGAGGCGGACCGAGCCCTCCATGGGCACGCCGCGCGTGGGCGCGACGGTTGGCTGCTGCGAGCGAATCGGCGGTTCGTCGCGCGGGGGCGGGCTTCGATCATACGGTGAGGTGGCGTCTAACACGCGCTTCATCCATTACGTCCGCGGCCCCGGCGAGAACGATCTCGCCGCGGTCCATCACCGCGTATTGTTGCGCCAAGCGGCGGGCGAAGTCGAAATATTGTTCGACCAGCACGATCGCCATGTCGCCGCGCGCGGCGAGCAGCGCGATCACCCGCTCGATGTCCTTGATGATCGAGGGCTGAATCCCCTCGGTCGGCTCGTCGAGCAGCAACAGCTTCGGCTTGAGCACGAGGGCCCGGGCGATCGCGAGCTGCTGTTGCTGGCCACCGGAAAGGTCGCCGCCGCGGCGTTTCATCATGTCTTTCAGGACGGGGAAGAGCTCGAAGATCTCCTCGGGGATCTTGCGCTCACTGCGGGGCAGGACCGAGAAGCCCGTCTGCAGGTTCTCTTCCACCGTCAGCAGCGAGAAGATCTCGCGGCCCTGGGGGCAGATCGCGATGCCCCGTCGCGTGCGCTGATGGGTCGGCAGCTTCGTGATGTCGTCGCCGTCCCAGAGAATATGGCCGCCGCGCACCGGCTCCTGGCCGATGATGGCGCGCAGCAGGCTCGTCTTGCCGACGCCGTTGCGGCCGAGCACCGCGGTTACCGCGCCCGCCTTCGCCTCGATCGAGACGCCGCGCAGCGCCTGGCTGCCACCGTAGTAGAGATCGATCTGGTCGACCTGCAGCATGGCGTCAGCGCCCCAGATAGACGTCGATGACGTCCTGATTGGATTGCACGTGATCGATCGAGCCCTCGGCCAGGACGCTGCCCTCGTGGAGAACGGTCACCCGCGATTCGAGCATGCGGATGAACTCCATGTCGTGCTCGACCACCACCACCGAATGGTTCTGGGCGATATCCTTCAGGAGCGTGGCCGTGCGCTCGGTTTCCTCGTCGGTCATGCCCGCCGCCGGCTCGTCGACCAGCAGCAGCTCGGGCTCCTGGATCAACAGCATGCCGATCTCCAGCCATTGTTTCTGGCCGTGGGAAAGCGCGCCGGCCATCTCCGTCCGCCGGTCGGCCAGGCGGATCAGGTCGAGCATGGCGTCGATGCGCGCTTCCTGTTCCGTACCCAGGCGGTGAAAGAGGGCGGCCTTCAGACCACGATTGCCGGCCAGCGCCAGCTCCAGATTCTCATACACCGATTGTGTTTCGAAGACGGTCGGCTTTTGGAACTTGCGCCCGATCCCGAGATTGGCGATGCGCGCCTCGTCGAGCTGGGTGAGATCCGTCTCGCCCTTGAAGAAGACCTCGCCCTTGTCCGGCTGCGTCTTGCCGGTGATGACGTCCATCATCGTGGTCTTGCCGGCGCCGTTGGGCCCGATGATGGCGCGCAGCTCGCCCTCGGCGAGGACGAAGCTCAAGGCGTTGAGGGCCTTGAAGCCGTCGAAGCTGACGGTCACGCCGTCGAGGTAGAGGAGGGAATTGGCGTGGTGCGCGACCTCTTTCGGGACGCCCAGCGGAATATCGTACTCAGCCATGGCCTTCCTCCGCCGGTTGACGGCCGGGGCCTGCGAGCCGCGTCAGCCAGGCAGGCCGCTTGACTGAGAAAGACGGAATGGTGCCGACGATCCCCTTGGGCAGGAAAAGCGTGCTGGCGACGAACACGCCGCCGAGGAAGAACAGCCAATAGTCGGGAAACTCGCCGGTGAAATAGGTCTTGAGGTAATTGATCACGATGGCCCCGAGCACGGCGCCGTAAAGCGAGCCGCGGCCGCCGACCGCGACCCAGATGACGATTTCGATCGACTGGGCCGGTGAGAACTCGCTCGGATTGATGATGCCGACCTGGGGCACGTAGAGCGCACCGGCGATGCCGGCGAGCACGGCGGAAATCACGAAGGCGAAGAGCTTGTACTTGTCGACCCGGTAGCCGAGAAAGCGGGTGCGGCTTTCGGCGTCGCGGATCGCCACGAGCACACGGCCGAATTTTGTCAACGTGATCGCCCGGCACAGAATGTATCCGAGGATGACCGCAACGGCCGAAGCGACGAAGAGGCCGATCGTGGTTGAGGAGGCCTTGAGGTTGAAGCCGAGGACGTCCTTGAAATCGGTGAGCCCATTATTGCCGCCGAAGCCCATCTCGTTGCGGAAAAAGGCAAGCAGCAGCGCATAGGTCATCGCCTGGGTGATGATCGAGAGATAAACCCCGGTCACCCGGGAGCGGAAGGCGAACCAGCCGAAGACGAAGGCGAGCAGGCCGGGCACCAGCACGATCATCAGCGCGGCGAAGGCGAAGCTGTCGAAGCCGAACCAGTACCAGGGCAGCTCCTTCCAATTGAGGAAGACCATGAAGTCAGGCAGCACTGGGTTCTTGTAGACGCCGCGGTCGCCGATCTGGCGCATCATGTACATACCCATGGCGTAGCCGCCGAGGGCAAAGAACGCGCCATGGCCGAGGCTGAGGATGCCGGCGAAGCCCCAGATCAGATCGACGCTGAGCGCCAAAAGTGCGTAGCAGAGATACTTGCCGAAGAGGCTGACGAGATAGTCGGGCACATAGAGCGGCGAGCCCGGCGGCAGAAACTGGTTGGCCAGCGGCACCAGCACCGCGGCCGCGGCGATGATGCCGACCAGCCCCCGTCCACCTTTATCGGCGAGCAGCGCGCGGGTCACCGGACCGAGGGTCATGGTTTGGCTCTCATACCGCTCAACCCTCTTAGCCTTCCGCCGCCCGGCCCTTGAGCGCGAAGAGCCCGCGCGGCCGCCGCTGGATGAAAAGGATGATGAAGATCAGCACCAGCACCTTGCCCAGCACCACGCCTGCGTAAGGCTCCAGCAGCTTGTTGACCACCCCGAGGCTGAGCGCGCCGACGAGGGTGCCCCAAAGATTGCCGACGCCGCCGAACACCACGACCATGAAGCTGTCGATGATGAAGCTCTGTCCCAGGTTGGGGCTGACATTGGTGATCTGGCTCAGTGCCACCCCGGCGATCCCAGCGATGCCCGAGCCGAGCCCGAAGGTCATGGCGTTGACCCAGCCGTTGCGGATGCCCATGGCGCTGGCCATCGGCCGGTTCTGGGTCACGGCGCGCATTTTCAGGCCGAGCGACGTCTTTCGCACGATCAGCAGAAGGCCGGCGAAAACGATGAGCGCGAAGACGATGATCCAGAGCCGGTTGTACGTGAGCGTGATGCCGCCGGCGACGTCGAAGCCGCCGCTCATGAACGACGGATTGCCGACCTCGCGGTTCTGGGCGCCGAAGATGGTGCGCACCGCCTGCTGGATGATGAGGCTGACGCCCCAGGTGGCAAGCAAGGTCTCGAGCGGGCGGCCGTAAAGGAAACGAATAATCCCGCGCTCCATCACGATGCCGATGATCCCGGCTGCGACGAAGGCAACGGGAAGCGCCACCGCCAGCGAATAGTCGAAAAGCTGCGGGGCGTTGCTGCGGAAGATTTCCTGCACCGTGAAGGTCGCATAGGCGCCGATCACGACCATTTCGCCATGCGCCATGTTGATCACGCCCATGACGCCGAAGGTGACGGCAAGACCGATCGCCGCCAGCAGCAGGACCGAGCCGAGACTGATGCCGCGGTAAAGATCGCCCGCGGTCGACCACAGCGCGAGATTGCTCTCGATACCCTTGACCGCGCTGATCGCAGCTTTGCGCACCGCCGGGTCGGGCTCGAGGAACTTGCCTTTGGCGTCCTTGGCGGTGAGCGGTTTCAGCAAGGCGACAATTGCCGGACTGGATTCACTTGCCAGCGAGCGGATCGCGGCGATCCGCTCGGCCGCCACACTGCCATAGGTGATCAAGGTTGCGGCATAGGCGCGGCGAAGGCGCACCCGTGTGTCGGCGTCCTTCTCCACGGCCAAGGCCTTCTTCAGCAAGGGCAGGAAGGATTTGGAGCGCGCCTTGAAGGCGGCATCTGCGGCCGCCTTTCGGATCTCGATATTCTTGCTGAAGAGATTGAGTGTTGCGAGCGCGCTACTGATCGCACGGCGCACCCGGTTGTTGATGCGAGCCTTGGTGACCTCGCCCGATTTCAGCGTGACGGTCTTGGCCGGGTCGAGCGGATCGGACAGTGTGAGCGCATCGCCGTCTTCGAATTGTAGCACGAAAACCCGGCCGTCTGCGTCCCGGCGATAGAGCTTGCCGGACCGGTAGTGGTGCAGAATGTCGGCCGCGCGGGGATCGCCGGTTTCCGCAAAAGCCCGGACAGCGCGGGCCTTGCGCGAATAGCTGCCTTTGGCGAGCGCATCGATGCGGGCCCGAAAGGCTGCGTCGTCGCCATCTTCGGCCGCCAGGCGGCCCGCGGCGCCGACCATGGCCACCAGAACGGCGGCAAGCAGAACCGTGAGCGTGGCGAGCCGTGCAGGCATCAACCCGTTCTCCAAGAGAGCAATTCGGCGTGGGCGATAGGGACGTGGGCTGAAAGGATAGGGGGCCGCCTTGCGGGGAAGTCCAGGTAACAGACGGCCCCCCTTGCCAGCCTACTTCATAGTTGCGAAGCGGGGCTTGGCGCAGTTACCGCAGACCCAAGGATAGGTCCAATTGGCGGTGAGCTTCGCGCTTGCCGGGATGTAGTTGCTCCAGGCGTCGCCCTTGACCACACTCTTTGTCTGCCAAACGATCTCGAACTGGCCGTTCGGCTGGATCTCACCGATCATCACCGGTTTGGAGAGGTGATGGTTGGTGTTCATGGTGACCGTGTAGCCGGAGAGCGAACGGGCCTTCTGCCCATACATCGCCTGGCGCACGGCATCGACATTCGTGGTGCCGGCCTGTTCGACCGCTTGCACCCACATCTGGAAGCCGATGTAGTGGGCCTCCATCGGGTCGTTGACGACGCGCTTCTTTGACTTGATGAACTTGTGCCACTTCGCGATGAAGGCGGCGTTCTCAGGCTTCTTCACCGACATGAAGTAGTTCCAGGCGGCGAGATGGCCGACCAGCGGCTTGGTGTCGATGCCCGAAAGCTCTTCCTCGCCGACCGAGAAGGCGACGACGGGAATGTCTTCCGCCTTGATGCCTTGGTTGCCGAGCTCCTTGTAGAACGGCACGTTGGCGTCGCCGTTGATCGTGGAAACGACCGCCGTCTTCTTGCCCTGCGAGGCGAACTTCTTCACCTGGGCGACGATGGTCTGCCAGTCGGAATGACCGAACGGCGTATAGTTCTCCATGATGTCGGCTTCCTTCACGCCCTTGGCCTTCAGGAAGGCGCGGAGGATCTTATTCGTGGTGCGCGGATAGACGTAGTCGGTTCCCAGCAACACCCAGCGCTTCACCGAGCCGCCGTCCTCGCTCATGAGGTATTCGACCGCAGGGATCGCCTGCTGGTTGGGCGCGGCGCCAGTGTAGAAGACGTTGCGCGAGCTTTCCTCGCCCTCGTACTGGACGGGATAGAAGAGCATGCCGTTGTTCTTCTCCACCACCGGCAGCACGGATTTGCGCGAGACCGAGGTCCAGCAACCGAAGACGACCGCGACCTTCTCCTTGACCAGGAGCTCGCGCATCTTCTCGGCGAAAAGCGGCCAGTTCGACGCCGGATCGACGACCACCGGCACCAGCTTGCGACCGAGAATGCCACCCTTGGCGTTCTGGTCCTTGATCATCATCAGGACCGTGTCCTTGAGTGTCGTCTCGCTGATCGCCATGGTGCCCGACAGCGAGTGCAGAATGCCGACCTTGATCGGTGGTTTTTCGGCGACCGCCGCGGTGCTTGCCAGCGCCAATACCGAAGCGGCCAGCGCGGCCGTTCCAAGGCGACGCAGTCGCCTTGTGATCTGTTGATGCATTGTCAAACCTCCTCTCGTCTCACCTGTTCGCAGCCTTGATGCCGCTTTCAACTGAGCAATTGCACTAACCGTGCCAGGGAGAGGATGACAACGCGGCGACTCTGTATCTATTTGTGAACAAAGAAATAATTTCGATTCAGTCGGCCGTGTGGCCACGTCTCGTCTTTACGGGAAGCCTAATTATAGTGCACCGCAATGATGATTGATTAATATTTGACCAATCATATCGGATTCTCAGATTTGCCTAATTGTTGGGCGATTTCGATGCGTGCTATTGGGATATTTGCGGACGTATCGGGCGCACCGAATGCCTGTCCGCCGCACGAGAGGCGTCCGCGTCCGAACATGGAAATCAAAACCCGATGTCCGCATTGCTTGCGCGTGTGCACCAAGCTCAATCTGATACTAGGCCGATCCGTTCGAGCAGCGTCTTGCGCTTCGGCTCGTCGCGTGCGCCCAAACCCCAGGGTGCCGGCGCGCTCGCGACAATCTGGCTGAAGAGCCGGTCGAACTCGCCCTTGGGATTGTCGCCGAAGATCGGATCTTCGTTCTCTCCGAATGCCTGGTCGATCGCTTCCCAATCTGTCTCGGTCAGCTTGGCGCGAGCGACCGGCAGGATCTCCGTCTCTTCCAGGCGCATGTGTTCCCACTGCAGCGTGATGTAGTCGCGCGCCGCCGCTTCGAACTTATCGAAGCCATTTTCAGGATCGGCCTGCCAATCGGACAACGCATCCCTCAGCGCTTTGGTCATCCGCACCACGTTTTCATGCTGCTCCTGAAGCTCGCCTATCAACTCCGCTGCTTTCGGATCGCGCTGGGCAACCGCCGGAAACAGATAATCGTCCTCCTTGGGATGGTGGAACCGGTCGGGAAACTCAGCCAGGTAGCGCAAGAGCAGCTCGAATGCATCGAACGGCGGATCGAGCGAATGGTCGCGCACTTCGTTCAGGAGATGCTCGAAACAATGCACCACTGCCGCCAGGGCACGGTGCTCGTTGCGGATGATGTCGAACCCTTTGTGGTGTCCGGCGGCTTTGGTGTGACTGGTCATTTCCAATCCTCCAGCCGAGGCTTGACGGTCGGCGCCGCAATTGACGAGCAGCATAGGCGAGGGCAGGGCGCGCCCCATTGATTGAGGTCAACTTGGCGGCTCGGCGCAACGGCGGCTAGTGGCTGGTGCCTTCGGAGCGGGTGATCTTGTTGTAGACGTTGTACTTGCCCGAGGGCTTGCGCATGGGGATGCGCTTGACCTCTTTCAGCGTCCGCGCGTCGTAGACGACGAGCGCGCCGTCCATGTGCCAGACGCTGACCAGCGCGTAGCGGCCATCGCGGGTGAACTCGACATGGGCGGCGGTCTTGCCAGGGGCGGGCCTCAGATCCTTCACGATCTCCAGCGTGCGCTTGTCGATCACATGGACGACGTCGCGGTGCGGGCCGAAGAAGACATCGACGAAGGCGTAGCGCGATTTCTCGTGGCTGCGCATGAAAAAGCCGGGCCCCTTCGTCTTGATGCGCTTAATGGTCTTCCAGCTCTCCATGTCGATGACGCTGACCGTGCCAGTGCGCAAATGCGGTGTCGCCATGACGCGCCGGCCCCGCCATTTCCAGGTGATGCCCGAGCCCAGATGCGGCAGGCCGTCGAGTTCGAGATCGGCGATCTTGCGCCGGACGTTGAGATTGTAGACGGCGCCGCCCGCCGTGCCGCCGCGCGCGGCGCCAATCACTTGTGAGTAGTCGGGGCTGAAGAAGAAATCGTCGAAGTAGCTTTCGAGCTTGATGCGCCGGCGGGCGAAGGGCTGCTTCTCCGCCGCAATGCCCTCGACGTTGCCTTCGCGGTAGTTGTGCACGAGCCCGTCATAGACCGGCTTGGCCTTGGGGTCGTAGGACATCTCCCACAGCTCTTTCACGTCCTTGAGCGCGACGACGAAGCTCTTGCGGGGGGCGGCGTCATAGACCGCGCTCACCCGCGAGCTCCGGCCCTTGCGGTCGGTTACCGCAATGACGCGGAAGGGGCTGAGGTCGCGCGCATGCAGGATGACCAGGGTATGCGGCAAGTAGTTGCCGACCATCACCCATTTGCCGTCGGAGGAGACGGCGATGTTGCGGGTGTTGATGCCGGCACGGATCTCGGCGACGACCTTGAGATTCCAGAGATCGTACTTGGTCACCCAGCCATCGCGCGAGCCGAAGTAGACGAAGCGGCCCTTGGGCGAGAATTTCGGCCCGCCATGGAGCGCGAAGCGCGAGCGGAAGCGCGTGATCGGCGTGAAGCGGTCGCCGTCGAGGATGGTGACGTGATGATCGCCCGATTCGACGACGACGAAGAGGTTGAGCGGATCGGCCTTGAAGACCGGCTTGGCCGGCAGCGCGAGCGCCTTCGCATGGACGACGTGGCTCGCCATGATCTCCTTCAGCGTCCAGCGTGGCGCGACCTTTGGCTTCGTGTAGATGAACTTCACGATGCCGGCGACCTCGGGTTTGGAGATCGTCTTGCCGAAGGCGGGCATTTGGGTCGCCGGGCGGCCGTGCGCGATCACCCCGGCGGCCCGCGATTTGCGCAGGCGCCGCAGGTTCTCCGGCAGCAGCGCCGGGCCCTTGCCGCCCAGCCGGTCGGACCCGTGGCAGACCGCGCAGTGCTGGTAGTAGAGTGCGCGGGCCTTGTCGTCTGAGACAGGCGTCACCTTGGCCTGCTCGGCCGCGCCGGCAGCAACGCTGCCTGTGACGATCAGCGCGGCTATTGCCGCGGCACAACGGCTAGACCGCGCGCGCATGATCGGCCTTGCGGCTGTAGGGCTCGACGGACCTGCGCGGCGTTTGGCGTCGAGCCCGATCTCCGCATCGCTCAGATAGCAGCCAGGGTCCTCGTCCCAGGGATCGCCGGCGAGCTGGAGCGCGCGGACCCGTGTGTTGCCGCCGCAGATATCGAAATGCGCGCAGGCAGAGCAACGGCCCTTGATGGCGCGCGGCTTGGCCTTGAGGCCACGCATGATCGGGTCGCTGACGTCCGGCCAGATCTCCGAGAACGGCCGCTTGCGGACATTGCCGAGCCGGTAGTGCCACCAGAAGGTGTCCGGGTGGACGTCGCCGACATTGTCGATATTGGCGACGTTGACGCCGGAGGAATTGCCGCCCCATTGAACGAGCTTGGTGCGCAGATGCTCGGTGGACTGGGGGAAACGCTCGGCCGCCCAGTGCAGCAGATAGACGCCGTCGGCGTCGTTGTTGCCGGTGACGAACTCCTTGCCGGTGCCGTTCTTGGCGTGCTCGTAGGCGGTGTCGAAGAGCAGGTCCATCGACGCGCGCGTCGCCCTGAAATGGGCATCGTCCTGGCGGTTCTTGTTGCCGCGTCCGGCGTAGTTGAGGTGCGAGAGATAGAACTTGTCGATCTCCTCGCGGCGCATCAGCGACAGAAGCTCGGGCAGGTCGTTCTGGTTGTCCTTCGTGAGCGTGAAGCGGATACCGACCTTGATGCCGTTTTCGTGGCAGAGACGGATGCCGTTCATCGAGGCGTCGAACGCGCCCTCCTTGCGGCGGAAGGCGTCGTGTGTGGCGCCGATGCCGTCGAGGGAGATGCCGACATAGTCGTAGCCGACATCCGCGATGGCACCGATGTTGGTCTCGTCGATCAGTGTGCCGTTGGAGGAGAGCCCGACATAGAAGCCCATCGCCTTGGCGCGGCGCGAGACCTCAAAGATATCGGAGCGCAGCAAAGGCTCGCCGCCGGAGAGGATGAGGACGGGCACCCGGAAGGCCTTGAGGTCGTCCATGACGCCGTAGACTTCCTGCGTCGAAAGCTCGCCCGGGAAATCGACGTCGGCGGAGATCGAGTAGCAGTGCTTGCAGGTCAGGTTGCAGCGCCGGATCAGGTTCCAGATGACGACGGGGCCCGGCGGTTTGCGCGCCGGTCCGAGCGGCGTCGGCGATACGATCTCGCGCATATACTGGCTGACACGGAACATGGGCGGTTGTGCTCCTTCAGGCGCTGAGCCGGAGGCCGGTCTTCTTGAGGATGCGGGTGCTGTAGAGCACCTCGTGGCCGCGATCGGCCGCGCCCAGGATCTCGGCGATGCGGGCAACCTTGCGCTCGACCTCCTCTCGGGCGCGGCCGTGCACCATGGCGAAGAGGTTGTAGGGCCAGAGCGGCAGATGGCGTGGCCGCCGGTAACAATGCGAGACGAAATCGAGCGTGCCGATTTCGTGACCCAATTCGTGGGCGCGCTCGTCGGGCACGTCCCAAACCGACATGCCGTTGGCTTCGAAGCCGAGCGCATAGTGGTTCGGCACAACGCTGATGCGGCGGATCACGCCGCGTTCGAGCATCGCGCGCATGCGGGCCATGACGTCGTCGGGCGTGAGACCGAGCTCGACCGCCAGCTCGTGATAGGGGCGCGGCGTCAACGGCAGGCCTTCCTGGGTCGCCTCGATGATGCGGCGGTCCATTGCGTCGACGGGCGGTTCGGTTCTGTTGGGTTGTGCGGTCATAGGTTGAAGTGGAGTCCGATGAAGAACTCCTCCTCCTTGGGCATGTCGTAGACGGTGAGCCCGGTCTTCGCCTCGATTTCGGCGAGCACGGTGGCCTTACGGGCCGGGTCGTCGGTCGCGATTACGAACCACATGTTGAGGGCGTGCACGCGCTCGTAGTTATGCGCGACCTCCGGGAAGGCGTTGACGATCTCGGCGACCTCGTCGTAACGCTCGGCCGGGACTGCGAGTGCGGCGAGGGTGAGCGCGCCGCCCATCGCCTCGGCGTTGTAGAGCGGGCCGAAGCGCGTCAGCGTGCCGGCGTCGAGCATGTCCCCGATGCGCTCGATCAGCTCGTCTTCTTCGATGCCGACGCGCATGGCGGCCTCGGCGTAAGGCCGCTCGGCAATCGGAAAGCCGCCCTGGAAGGCGTTGATGATGCGGCGGTTGACGGCGTCCATCAGGCGCTCCGTTCTTCCGGCCCGCAGTATCGCGCGCCGCGCTGCTTGAAGCGGCGGCGGCTGAACAGGATCTCGCGTGCGATCCCGCCAAGATCGAGGTCCTCTGTGAGGTCGCCTACATGCGCCCGCGCCTCGCCCTGATCCTTGGCGTGGATCATGCAGAAGAGGTTGTAGGGCCAATCAGGCAGCCGCCGCGGCCGGCGATAGCAGAGGGTGACGAAGGGGAAGGTCGCCATCAGGCGGCCGATCTCGCCGACCTCGTCGTCGGGCACGTCCCAGACTACCATGGCGTTGGCGCGGTAGCCGAGCTCGTGGTGGCGGACGACCAGGCCGAAGCGCTTGATGAAGCCGCGGCGCTTCAAGCGCGCGATCACGTCGATCACGTCGGCTTCTGGGAGGCCCGCCCGCGCGCCCAGCACCTCATACGGCCGCGCGGTCAAGGGCAGGCCGCCCTCGATCAGCCGCAGCACCGTGCGCTCGGTCTCGCTCAGTCGTTCCATCGGACCTTGAACCCCAGATCGATGTGGTAGGCCTCCTCCAAGGGCAAATCCAAGACCTCGAGCCCGGTCGCGGCATTGATGTCGCGCAACGCCGCCTCGACCGCCTCGCGGCTCGGGCCAGTCACCACGAACCAGAGATTGAAGTCGTGCTCGCGCTCGTAGTTGTGATTGACGGCCTCGTGGCGGCTGACCAGATCGGCAACCGCCTCAAGCCTGTCGGGGGGCACGGCCATCGCCGCGAGGGTGCTGGCGCCGACCCGGTTGGGCGGCACGACCGCGCCGATGCGGCTGAGCGCGCCCTGGGCCTCCAGGCGCTCCAGCGCGGCGATCACCTCTGCCTGCGTGACGTCGAGCGCCTCGGCCATGGCGGCGAAGGGGGCGGGGTCGAGCGGGAAGCCGTCCTGATAGCGATCGACGATCCGGCGTTCGAGATCGCCGGCGGCGGCCCTGGGAAGGTTCGAGATCGTCGGGGTGGTTTGTTGTTCGGCCATGCGCCGTCCCTAGAGACCCGTCTTGTGCGCGCGGGCGGAGAGGAAGATGCCGCTCGGCTTCTCCGCCGTGATCGCCGTCAGACGCTTGAAGGTGCGGGTGTCGTAGACGTCGACGCGGTCGGCGTCGCGCACCGAGACCCAGACCTGCTCGCCGCGCGGCGTGAACTCCATGTGGAGGATCGCCTTGCCGGGCTTGAACTCCTTGACGATTTTCATAGTCGCGACGTCGATCACCTGAAGCGTGTCGTTCAGGGGATGGGCGAAGTTGACCCAGACTTGCCGGCCGTCGGGGCGGGCCACGGCGAAGACCGGCTGACCGTGGACCTTTATGCGGGCGACCTCTTTCCAGCTTCGTGCATCGACGACCAACAGCTCGTGCCGGCCGATGGCGGGCAGGAAGAGCTTGCCGTCGGCCGCCGCCCAGCCTTCGAGGTGCGGCATCTTGTAGACGGGCAGCTTCTTCTCGCCGCGGCCGTAGCCGGCGAGGATGCGCGTCACGCCCTTCTCCGGATGCCAGAGATCGAGCTTGGCAAGCCCATCCTCGCCGAACAGGCCGGCGACGTATGTGCGGCCGTCGGGCGTGATGAGGCCATCGTAAGGTAGGGTGCCGATGCCTCTGTAGCGGGTGATCTTGGGTTTGGCGCCTCCGGAGAAATCGGCCATCCAGATCTCGCCCGCATCGTAGAGGCCGAAGACGAAACGCTGACCCGGTGCGTCGACCAGACCGATAACCTTGGAGCGTTTGCCATCCGCGCCTTTGGCCGGGATGTCGGCGACGGGGGCCAATGTCTCGGCATCGAACACGCGCACGCCGCCCGGCTTGTAGTTCGAGACGGCGACCAGCGTGCCGTCCTGCGAGATCGCGCCGCCGATCGAGTTGCCGGCCTGCATCACGCGCTTGACGATGCGCCCGGCGACGAGATCGACTTTGGTCAGCCCGCCGTCGCGGCCGAAGATGTAGGCGTAGCGCTGGTCGCGCGAGAAGACGGCCGACGCGTGCGAGAGGTCGCCGAACCCGCCGAGGCGCTTGAGGACGGTCCGGCGCGTGGTCTCGATGATCAGGATGCGGCCCTTGGTGCGCTCGATGATCAGGCCGAGATCGCCGGTGCCGCGGTTGGCACGCCATTCGGTGCTCTCTGCGCTGGCCGGTCCCGTGATGACAAACCCCAGCAGGGCCAGGCCCAGCAACCAGGCGATGGCGCCGCGTGCTCTAGCGTTCATCTCTCAATCCCTTCTTCATTTCGCGCACCAGCCAAAAGGCTTCGTCGCGGCTGACCTCGAAGCTCCAGGGCGGCATCGGCCGGCCGGGCATGCCGTAGAGGATCACATGGACAAGCGTGTCGTCATCCTTGCCCTTGAGGGCCGCGGGCAGCAGCGACGGTCCGAGCCCGCCTTTCAGCGTGTAGCCGTGGCACGAGCCGCAATCCTGGCGGAGCCGGTAGATGAGCTCGGCCTGACGCGATTGCGACGGCGTATCTGCGCCCGACTGGGCATAAACGGCCGGGGCCGCAAGCATGAGCAACGCAGCGGCGGCAACAGCAATTCGGTCAAGCGCCTGCATCATGGCGGACCGTATCAGGGACCGCCGTCCTGTCACTGACGCAGGTCAATGTCTCGGCCAGGCCGACGACCCGGCCGATTACCGTCAGCATTGGCGGAACGAGCCCGGCTACCTCGATCCGCGTTCGAATATCAGCGAGCGTGCCGACGCAAACCTGCTCGCGCTCGGTCGTGCCGTTGGAGATCGCCGCGACGGGCGTTTCGGCGGGCAATCCAGCGGCCACGAGTTCGTCGATGATCTGATCGATATTCGCGAGCCCCATATAGACGACGAGGGTCGTCTCCGGGTCGGCGAGGCCGGACCAATCGTAGTCGAGCGCCTGGTCGTCGCGGCAATGGCCGGCCAGAAAGCGCACGCCGCTCGCCGTGCCGCGATGGGTGAGCGGGATGCCGAGCGCGGCCGAGCATCCCGAGGCCGCTGTGACGCCCGGCACGATCTCGCAGGCGACACCGTGGGCGGCGAGCGCCTGCGCTTCCTCGTGGCCGCGGCCAAAAATGTAGGGGTCTCCACCCTTGAGGCGCACGACGACGCGCCCGGGCCGTGCCAGCCGGACCAGCAGCTCGTTGATCTCGTCCTGGGTCAGGTGGTGGGCGCCGCTCGCCTTGCCGGCAAAAATCTTGGCTGTGCCTTTGGGCACCAGCGCCATGATCTCCGGCGCGATCAGCCGGTCGTAGACCACGACGTCGGCGGTCTGTAACAGCTTCCACGCCCGCATCGTCAGCAGATCGGGGTCGCCCGGACCCGCGCCGACCAAATGAACGGTCGCGGGGCCTGCATCCAATTGCGGAAATTCTGTTCGCATGGTCACCAATGCCTGCCTCCCGCGTCGTTTCGTCCGGGGCCTCGGTGGATCGGCGAATTCTCGTGGAGGAGAGCGGGGCCGGACGCATATTGCGCCCGGCCCCGGCTTGCCTCAGTAGACGTCGTTGCGTGTGTTGTAGACGTTGAACTTGCCGGTTGGGGTGACGAGGCGCTTGTCCTTGATCACCGCCTTCAGCTTCAGCGTCTTGTCGTCAACGACGACGATCGCCGATTGCTGCTTGCGCGAGTTCCAGACCGAGAACCAGATTTCGTTACCGGCCCTGTTGAATTCGCCCTGCACCACACGCTTCACGCCTTCGGAGATCCCCGACCATTCGCCGATCGGCAGGACCTTGGGTTCCTTCTTCAGATTGCGGATATCGAACACCGCGACCGAAGACGCGATCGCCGCTTCGGGATTGAGGGGCGTGTCGACGTAGAGCCAATGCGACTTCGGATGGGTCTTGATGAACAGCGACCCGCCACCCTGGCCTTCGAGCTTCTGCACCACCTTCCAAGCGTACTTCTTGTGCTTGACCGGATCGGTGCCGATGAGCGCGATCGTCTCGTCGCCGAGATGGCTCGTCGCCCAGACCGGACCGAATTGCGGGTGGATGAAGTTGGCGCCCCGGCCCGGATGCGGCTTGGGACCGGTCTTGATCAGCTTCACCAGCTTGCGCGTCTTGGTGTCGATCACCGCCACCGTGTCGCGCGCATTCGCGGCCACCAGGAAGTACCGCCCGGTACGGTCGAAGCCACCGTCATGCAGGAACCGTTCGGCGGCGATCGTCGTCACCTGCAGGTTCTTGAGGTCCGAGTAGTTGACCAGCAGGATCTTGCCGGTCTCCTTCACGTTGACGACGAATTCCGGGTGGAAGTGCGAAGCCACGATCGAAGCGACGCGAGGCTCGGGGTGGAACTCCTGGGTGTCCACGGTCATGCCGCGGGTGGAGACGACCTTGATCGGCTCCAGCGTGTGGCCATCCATGACCACGTATTGCGGCGGCCAGTACGCCCCGGCGATCGCGTATTTGTCCTCCCATCCCTTCATCTTGGAGGTCTCAACCGAGCGCGCCTCGGCGCCGATCTTGATGGAGGCGACCGTCGTCGGTGTCTTCATCCAAAGATCGATCAGGTTGATCTTGGCGTCGCGGCCGATGGTGAAGAGATAGCGCCCGGAAGCGGAGAGCCGCGAGATGTGCACGGCGTAACCGGTCGTGATCACCGAAACGATCTTCTTGGACTTGCCGTCGATCAGAGCGATCTGTCCGGTATCGCGCAGCGTCACCGAGAACAGGTTGTCGCGATCGAGCTTGTTCTGCGGGCGTTTCGGCCGCTTGCTGACCGGGACGATAACCTTCCAGGTCTTTTTCATCTCGGCGAGGCCGAATTCCGGTGGCTGCGGCGGATCAAGCAGCAGATACTTCGCCATCAGCTCGATCTCGGACTTGCTGAGGTCGCCCGACGTGCCCCAGTTGGGCATTCCGGCGGGTGAGCCGTAGGTGATGAACTGTTTCAGGTAGTCCAGACCCAGCTCGCGCGTCTTCTTGGGTGTGAGCGCCTTGCCGGTAGCACCCTTGCGCAGCACGCCGTGACAGCCGGCGCAACGCTCGAAATAAATCCGGCTGGCGTGCTTGAATTCAGCGTCGCTCAGCTTGGGCTGGCCTGGCTTCTCGCCGGGACGTTCGACCTTTTCCCCAGGCATCACATCCATGCGCGGCTGATACTTACCGCCGGGCGTAGTCTTGTGTCCTTCTAGTTCCTTCTTCGAGGGCTTCTTCTCGGCGAAGGCGGCGGGACCGGCAACCGACAGCGCGAGCGCCGCCGTCAGGCAGGTCAGGGCGGTGGTAACCGCTTTCCTCATCTTGCATTCCCCCATGAACGGGATTTCGACGGACGGAGGCTAGCCAGCCAGGCCCAAGCCCGCCTTGACGGTTGTCAAGCAACGCGGCATTTGACGCATCTCTCTGCATCTTGATGCCGATCAAGTGACGTCGAGGGGCGATCGCGTAGGGTTCCAGGCCTCAGTTGGGTCCCGGCCGCTCCGGGATCTTGGGGGACCGCCCGTGGGCTTGATCGCTCGCATAGTGCTGATCGTCGCCGTCCTCGCCGCCAACGCGGCGCGCGCCGAGGAGACGTTGTCCCAATTCGCGGGCGCGCGGCTGTCGGCGCTCTTTCCTGGCGCCGAGCGGATTGGCGCGTTCGAAGGACAGCCGCCCGCCGCACCGGTCTATCGTGCGGGCGCGCTTGCGGGCTACGTCTTCTCCACCGCCGCTGTATCGGGATCGACCGGATATTCCGGCAAGCCACTCGACGTCGTCGTCGGCCTCGACCTCAAGGGGCGCATCACCGGCGCGGTGCTGCGGGCGCATCAGGAACCGATCCTGGTGATCGGCATCCTCGAGCGTGACCTTGCCGCCTTCGTTGCGCGCTTTCGCGGCCACGATATTCGCGACGCGATCAAGGTCGGCGGCCGTACGCGCAAAGGTCAGCGCGGCATCGATGCGATCAGCGGCGCCACCGTCAGCAGCGCGGTCATCGCCGACAGCGTCCTGCGCTCGGCGCGCACCGTGGCGCGGTCGCGAGGCATCCTCGCCGGCGGCGCCGGACCGCGGCTCGACATTGACCGGTTTGAGGCGCTCGATTGGCCGGCGCTGTTAGAGCGCCGACTCGTTGCCCAGTTGGCGCTCGACAACCGCAAGGTCGACCAGGCACTCGAGAAGGCGGGGGCCACCCCGATTGCCGGCCGGGACCCGGCCGCGCGCTTCATCACGCTCTATGCCGGGCTCGCAACCCCGGCGCTCGCCGGGCGAAACCTGCTTGGCCAGCGGCTTTACAACCGTCTGATGGCGGCGCGGCGTCCCGGATCCCAGATTGTCTTTATCGGCGCCAGCGGGCTCTACTCGTTCAAGGGCACCGCCTGGCGACGGCGCGGGACCTTCGACCGTGTGCGCCTCGTGCAGGATGGGCGCGCCATCCCGCTCACAAAAACACAGCATCGTCTGATCGAAAAGCTCGCCGCGGCGCAGTCGCCCGAGCTGCGCGAGATGGCCTATTTCATGCTGCCGCCGGGCGCGCGGCTGGATCCGCTGCGCCCGTGGCGTGTGGAGCTTACGGTGCGCGCCGCAGGATCGGATGCTGTCGTGAAATTCGCGCTCGCATATGAGCTGCCGCGCGAGCTGGTCATCGGCAAGCCGACGCCGCCGGTCGCCGCGCGCGGGGGCCTGTTGTGGCAGGAAATCTGGCGCGACCGGGTGGTGTCGATCGCTGTTCTGGTGGTTTCCCTGGTGGTCCTGACCGGCATCCTGTTCTTCCAGGGCCCGATCGTGCGCCGGCCCAGGCTCTACCACACGATACGGATCGGTTTTCTGCTGTTCACCGTGCTCTGGATCGGCTGGTGGGCGGGCGCACAGCTTTCGGTCATCAATGTGCTGACCTTCACGCAATCGCTGCTCACCGGTTTCAAGTGGGAGCTCTTCCTGCTCGAGCCGTTGATCTTCCTTCTCTGGGGTTATGTCGCGGTCGCGATGCTGTTCTGGGGGCGCGGTGTCTTCTGCGGCTGGCTGTGCCCATTCGGGGCGCTGCAGGAGCTGACCAACCGCGCCGCGCGGGTCTTCAAGGTGCCGCAGATCGAAGTGCCCTGGGGGCTGCATGAGCGCCTCTGGCCGATCAAGTACCTCGCCTTCATGGGCCTCTTCGCGCTGTCGCTCGGCTCGATGGCGCATGCTACTGCACTTGCAGAGATCGAACCGTTCAAGACCGCGATCGTGCTGCACTTCTGGCGGGCCTGGCCCTACGTGCTCTACGCCGCGCTGTTGATCGGCGCGGGTCTGTTCATCGAGCGCTTCTTCTGCCGCTATCTCTGTCCGCTCGGTGGGGCGCTGGCGCTGCCGGCCCGGGCGCGCATGTTCGAGTGGCTGGTCCGCCGCCGGGAATGCGGCCGGCCCTGCCAGACCTGCGCCGTGAACTGCACCGTCCAGGCGATCCACCCGACGGGGCAGATCAACCCGAACGAGTGCATCCACTGCCTGCATTGCCAGGTCTTCTACTACGACGACCACCTGTGCCCGCCGCTGATCGAGCAGCGGAAACGGCGCGAACGCCGCCGGCGGCTGTCGGGCGGCGCCGCCGCTGGATGAGCTGCTTGACCCACGTCAAGGCGCCCGGCACCGCCTGCGCCTAGTCTTTTCGCACTGCCGGACCTGTCCCGGACAAGGATTGGGCAGATGAGTCGATGAAGGCATCTGAGGTTGTGTCTGTAGCGGCGCCGCCAGCACCGGCAAACCGGGCGGCGGGAAGGGGCCGAAGGTCGCTGTTCTTAAGCGCGGCCAGCCCGAGGGAGGCGATACACGCTTCGTAGCGCGCATCGATGTGACAGCTGCGGCAAGAAATCCACTGGCAGATCTCCGCCCCGCCGAACCGAATGATCGGTTTCGCGATCCGTTGGGTTTCATCTACGCGGAGCACTACCGCAATCGCATCATTTGCAACACGCTCGAAGCGGCGAGCCCGGCTTGGCGGTCGAATCTGTCGACCCAGGAGCTGGAGGCGATCGTTGAGTTCTACACGGTCGATCGACCTCTCCACGTTGCCGACGAGGAGGAGCTCTTGTTTCCAATGCTGCGCAAGCGCTGCAAGCCAATGGACAATCTGCCCGGAATCCTGGCGCTACTGGAGGGCGAGCATCGCTCCGATCAACCCTTGATCGACAGCGTGATCGGCGGCTTGAGCGACCTGATCAAATCCGGCAGCGTCGGCGAGCCGGGGCTGTTCGCCGAAAAGTGCCGGGCGATGTCGGATTTTCAGCGGCGGCATCTCGCCTGGGAGAACAGCGTGTTGATGCCGCTCGCCAAACGCCGGCTCACCAAAAGCGACATCATCGATCTCGGCCGAGGCATGGCCGAACGGCGGGGGGTGAACCTTGATGCCTATGACACGGATGCCAACGACCCGGATGCCAACGACGGTTACGGTGATGAATGAGCGTCGCAGAAATTGCATACTAATTCGCGCAGCTGTCGCAGGAGAACGCGGCCATGTCTATTACACATAACGATATCGGGGCGGTGAAAGCCCTTCCTCTGTTCGAGGACCTGCCGCCCGACGCCTTGAGCGACACGATCGGGCACGCCGTGGTGCGCCAGCATCCGATCCGTACGATGCTCTTCGTGCAAGGCGACGACGCCGACCGCTTCTTCGTGCTGCTGGGCGGCTGGGTGAAGCTGTTCCGGCAGGCCAATACCGGCGCCGAGGCAATAATCGAGGTCATCGGACCGGGGGAATCCTTCGCCGAAGCCGCTGCGCTTGGACTGGGGCACTATCCGGTTTCGGCCGAATGCGCGACCGCGGTCCGCTTGCTGGAGGTTCCGGCCGAACCGTTCAAGCGCCAGCTCGCCGAGGATCCCGAGCTGATGCTGCGCATCATCGCCTCGCTGTCGGTTCGCCTGAAGGGGTTCGTGCGGCGCAACGAGCTGTTGATCACGCGCACGGCCAGCCAACGCGTGGCCATGTTCCTGCTGGCTTTCGCCTCGGAGTGTTCGGAGAAGGGCTCCGGCTCGGTCAAGCTACCCTACAACAAGCTGCTGATCGCCGGCCGGCTGGGCATGAAGCCCGAGACCTTCTCGCGGGCATTGTCCGAGCTGCGTCAGATCGGCGTCAATGTAAGTCGTTCGGAAGTGCTGATCGACGACGTCCGCACGGTCGAGCAGTTCGCCAATGGAGGCAATGCTTAGGCCGAACTGTTGCTGAAGAGCGCGTGCAGGCGCGCGTCGTGCGTCTGGAAATGCACGGTGAACCAGTCGCGCAGGTGTTCTGAGAGCACCTCTTCATACTTGAAATAGGCGTCGGCCTCGTAGCGCTCGATGATATCCACGATGTCGCCGAGCAGCAGGTCGTGGTCGGCCTTGTGTTCTGTCAGCCGGTCGTAGCGCGCCTGTTGCATGATGTATTCCTCGAGCGCGAAATGCGCGGCGATCCTGGCGTGGATCTCGCCCAGCCCGTCGGTCACCTGGCTTTTCGTAACGTCTTCGCGCTTGAGGCTCTCATAGACCTCGTTGATCAGCGCGATGAGCTCCTGGTGTTCCTGGTCAACGTCGTCGATGCCGACGGAAAACTCCGGTTTCCAGTCTATCAACGCCATGTCCTGATCCTTGCCTGTCTCGGCCATGCAAATCCGCGGACCATAAGTCAGCGGAAAATGAAGCCGCCGCGGTCGCGTTGAAAGTCGATGATGAAGTGCTGGCGCGGTGTCAGCGCGATCTCCTTGCGGGTCTCGAAATCGTAGCCGGCCGTGCGGCCGCTATCGATCAGGCGCGCGACGATCACGTGCCGTCCGGGTGTCACGACAAGCCCGCGATAGAACTTCGACGAACCGTCGCTCGAGAGGCCGGCCGGCCGCACGGTCGCTTGGTTTCGCGGCTGGCCGTCGACCAGCACTTCGAGGTGGATCGGGTAGCGTTCCCGCGGACAAATCAGCACCTTCCGCTTATGCGGCGGCAGCTTGGCCAGCTGCGCGCGGGTGCGGCGGATGCATTTGCCGACCCGCTGGCCGCCGGTGATGAAGCTGATCTTAATCAGCGCCTTGTCGTCCGGGAAATGCGTATAGCTCGGCCGATAGGTGAAATAGCCGAGCATCACCCCGAAAAGCGCCAGCACGACTAATAAGGCTGCCATCTGCCGCACTTTACGCATCGCCGCCTGCCTTCTCCTCTAGGGCCGCTTCATCGGGGGCCTTTTCGTATTTCCGTGGCGGTGGCGGCGGCTTTCCTTCAGTCGCCGGCTTGGACGCCGGCAAGGGTGTCAGCCCGGCTTGGAAATCCCGCACCGCCGTGGCCAGCGCGCGGTTGCCGCCGGGCCCGACCCAGACCTTCGCGATGCGTTCGCGCGGCACGGCGGTGCGCAGTTTGGGGTTGCGCTCGCCCGCGAGCCGCGCCTCGGTCCATTCGATGCCGAAGCGGTAATAGCACTCGCCCTCGGTGCAGCCCGACAGCACCACGCCCTCGGCGAGGCCGCGGCTCAGGATGTAGTCGACGAAGGTCGGCGGCAACATGCCGATGCAGGGCAAGCTCACGGTCGCAACGCTGGTGCTCGACACCGTGTCGGCCTTGGCGCCGTGATCGCAGCCGATCACGATCACGCGGTTCTGGCCGTCGAGCTTCTCCGAAAGCGCCTCGATGCGATCGCGCAAGCCCGCAATCGGAATGCCGGGGAGCTCGATGCCCGAGACCAGCTTGCGCGAGCGTGCGCGATAGGGCGTGGCGGTCGGGCAGGCGCCCGCGCAGATGCCGCAGGAGAGGCAGAGCTTGTCGTTGACCACGGCTTCGCGCTCGTAGGGCTTGCCGTCGCTTCGCGGGACCATGGTGATGGCCGCGAAGGGACAGTCGTCGACGCAGCGCGTGCAGCCGTTGCAGTTGTCGAGATCGACGACGGCGGTCGCCAGGCGCTTCATCGGCGGCATGAACGGCAAGGCGACGATGAGCAGGGTGAGGACGCCCGCCACACCCCAGATCGCGCCCGGCGACCAGATGTCGAAGAGCGGATAGAAGGCGAGATAGAACCAGTCGAGCTTCAGCGTGCCCGGCACCTCGGCCAGGTTGGCAGGGCCTTGGCTCATCGCTGGCTGCACTAAGGATAACGCGACGAACATGACGAAGGTCGCAATCGCGAGGCCGCGCGGCGGGTTGATCTGGGGCCGGCTCACCCGCTGCAGATGGATCCAAAGCACCGCCAGCAGGATCAGCGGCAGGATCACGTGCATAAACACAAGGAGCGTGAAGAAGCGGTTGTCGATGAAGTCCGGGTTGATGAAGTTGCGGGCGATCGATTCGGAGAAGATCGGCAGCCAGTCGAACCACTGCGAGGTGACCAGCGCCACGTAGTGGGCGAGCTTGTCCCAGACCATCCAATAGCCGGTGATGCCCGCGGCGAAGACGAGCCAGATGATCGGCACGCCGGTGACCCAGGTGAACCAGCGCGCGCTCCGATAACGGTCGAGCGAGAACTCGCGCGCCATGTGGATCACCATGAACAGCACCAGCGCGTCCGAAGCGTAGCGGTGGAGGCTGCGCATGACGCCGGCCGCGTACCATTGCTGGTGCGTCATGTACTCGACCGAGAGGTAGGCCGCGGTCGTGCCGGTATCAAAGAAGATATAGAGGTAGATGCCGCTGACCGCGACGATCCAATAGAAGAAAAAGCCGAGCGCGCCCAGATGGTTGAGCGGGTTCCAGACCGGACCGACGAGCTTGTCGAGCCCGGCCTCGAATGGGACGAAGCCCGCACGCAGTATTCGCCGCAGCCAGCTCATTCCGCGAGGCCTTTTGTGATCTTACGCAACGTCATGGTGTCTTGCCGCCGCCTACCCCAATCGCCTGAGGGTATGGCCGCGCAGGGCAGCGCGCACGAGCACGAAGCCCGTGCCGCCCAAGCTGGCGACGCCGATGATGAGGGCCACGAAGATGCCGTAGTTGAAGCGGTAACGGTCGGCGCCCGGACTATAGACCGTGCAGAAGAGGCGGATACGGTTCGCGAGGCCTGACAGAGTGACGAGGCTGCCGCGGCGGCCATAGACCAGCTCCTTCAACGGCTCGGCCAATGCCGGCGGCTCGAAGCCGCCACCATAGATCTGGCGGTAGACCCGGCCCTTCGCATCGACGATCGTCGTCTGGGTCACGTGGCTGAAGCCGCCAGCCGAGGCCCGGAAGACGAAGCCCGTGTCAGCGGCAAGCCGATTGACCGTCTCGCGATCGGTCGCAAGGAAGCGCCAGTTGGGCAGCACGGCGCCGCGCTCTTGGGCGAAGGCGCGCATCCGCTCCGGTGTGTCGTTGCGCGTGTCGAAGCCGACCGTCACCACAGCGAACGAATCGGCGCCGAAGGCATCCTGCGCGATCTTGAGGCTGCGATGCAGGCTGCCGATCACCACCGGACAGGATTGGTTGCAGCCGGTATAGACCAGCGTGACGACGAGCGGCTTGCCGCGAAATTGGGAGAGGCGCACGTTGCGGCCGTCGGTGGTAACGAAATGCCCATCGCGCAGCGTGCGCCCAAGCGCGGCCTGACTGATTGCCAGCGCCTGCTTGTCATTGTCGATGATGGGTGGCTCATCGGCCAGGGCCAGTGGCGTTATGGCCAATGCCGTCATCGTCGCGAAGATCAAAAGCCGAACGGCTTTCATCGCAACACCAGATAGTCGGCGATCGCCGCGAGCTGCAGCAGACCGAGCTGGAGCAGGGAGGCCTTGAAATTGGCCATGGCACGCTTGCGGGTCGGCTGGCGCACGAAGGCGATGCTGCCGCGCAAAAAGAGGAAGCCGCCGAGCGCCGCCCCGACCCCATAGATCCAGCCGAGACCATAGAAAACGGGTACGATCGAAAGCGCGACCAGAACCACGGTGTGCGCGAGGATGATCCAGGCTGCTTTCGGGTTGCCGACCACCACCGGCAGCATCGGGACGTCAGCCGCCGCGTATTCCTTGCGCAGCGCCGCGGCGAGGCTCCAGAAGTGCGGCGGCGTCCAGAGGAACAGCACGACAGCCAGAATAATCGGGGCCGGCGCCATGGCCGGGTCGACCGCGGAGGCGCCGGCCATGACGGCAAAGCTGCCGGCGAGGCCGCCGACGACGATGTTCCACCAGGTCCGCCGTTTCAGCCAGATCGTGTAGACGATGCCGTAGACGAACGCGCCCATGAAGGTATGAAAGGCAGCGGCGAGGTTGGTCGCAAGGGCCGCGGCCAACACCGCGACCGCGAGGATCAGCAAAATGGACGAGAGCCACAACGGCCCTGCCTGGAACGCACCGGTGACGAAGGGCCGGTCGCGGGTCCGCGTCATGCGCGCGTCGAGATCGCGCTCGAAATACTGGTTAAGCGCGCCTGCGCTCGCAGACGACAGCATGACCGCCAGCGCCAGGACGACGACCTGCCAGGCGGATAGCGCCGGTCCGGGCGACACGGCGATGCCCGCCAGCGCGCTCAGCATGATTGCAACGCCGATGCGCAGCTTGAAGAGTGAGGCGATTTGGCGGGCCGTCTGGGTCATGGGTGTCGTCCATCGCGCCATCGAATGATGAAAAGCGGTGGCCGGGCGGCGTGGGGTCCGCCCGGCCGGCTCCGGTCAGCGCAGCGGCCAAACGTCGGACAGGAACTTCCAGTTCACGAAGTAGTAGACGACGAAGGTGGTGAAGAAGACCGCCACCAGGATGATGGTGCCGGGAAGCTTCAGCGTCCCTTCGCTGCCCGAATGCGCGACCGGCGTTCCGGCGACAACTGTGGGGTTGGCCTTGACCGCGGCCGCGTCGCGCTTGGCGCCGAAGAAGATCGACATCAGCACGATCAGGACGAACGAGACCCCGCCGATCGTGGCGAGTATGGCCGACAGGCCGTTCAACCCGAGCATCAGATGGGCGATCGGGGCGTAGTCGAACTTGAGCGTTGCGTCGGCGAAGTTGATGTCCCAATGCCGGCGCGAGACACCGACGATGCCGCTGCCCATCATGAAGACCGAGATGCCCGCAGCACCAAAGCCGAAGAGATAGGGCTGCCATCGGGCAAGGCCCTTCCAGACGATCTCACGCTGCCAGATGAGCGGGATCACGGCATAGGTGATGCCCATGAAGGCGAGCGTCGTGCCGGCGACGACGGTGCCGTGGAAGTGTCCCGGAACATAAAGCGTGTTGTGGATCAGGATGTTGATCTGCTCCACGCCCATCACGACGCCGGAGATGCCGCCGAGAAAGCCGAAGAAGACCAGCGACATGAACATGGAGGCGAAGGCCGGGTTGCCCCACGGCGCCTTACGCAGCCACTCGAAGGTGCCCTTCACGAAGCCGTTGCGGCGCTGCGCCGCCTCGATCGCGCCGGGCACGCTCATGCCGTGGATCATGCTGCCGAGGACCGCCAGATACATGGCGTAGCTGGTGTTGAAGATCTTCCATTCCGAACTCACGCCCGGCTCGACCAGCAGGTGGTGCGCCGAGGCGAGCTGCAGGAAGAGGATGTACATGAGGAAGGCCGAGCGGCTCACCTTCTCCGACAGTGGTTTCGCCCCCACGGTCATCGCCGCGATCGCGTACCAGCAGGCCACCATCGCCGA
>JARRKQ010000016.1:0-28159 GCA_037387885.1 Alphaproteobacteria bacterium
CCGTCGCCGCCGCGACAGCCGTGATGGTTCGTTTAACGGACATTTCTAAGTCACCTCCCTGATGAAAAACGGAACCGACATTCTGACGTGCCCGGATCATGCATCAGCATCGCCGCCGTAGTTCGGCGGCGGATCTACCCGATGACGTTCCCGGTGTCGGACCCATCGCGAAAATTCGCCACTATTCCCTCTTCGGGCGAAGATTGGACGGCATCGTGACCCCCGCGCCGCTCCCGCCCTTCATTGCCATCGTGCCATTGTCTCGCAGGCACACGGCGTTAGCAATTGCGACCCTAGGACAAGTCGACCGATCAATGCCAATCGATTGATTTTTTTATAATCGATAGAAAATTTCTATCGCGATCCGGCGCCGGCCGGCAGCGACGCCACCGTCTCGAGCGCCAGTTTCTCAATCAGCCCGATCATCGGATTGGTTGGGCTCACGGGCGAGGTCACCGTGAATTCGAGATCGGGCAGCGCCAGCACTGTTTCAAAGCGACGCAAGCGCCCGCTCTCGACGTCGGGCTGCACCACCTCCCACGGCAAAGGGCTAACCCCCAATCCGTCTTTCACCATACGGATCATCGTGGCGAGCGAGCTCGATCCGCTGATGCGGAGCGGGGGCAGATCGGGCCCGGCCAACGCCTCGCGCAGAAATACGTGCGGCCGTGTCGGGCGCAGAAAGGTGATGATCGGCAAACCCGCCAGCGCCGAATTCGGCAACTTGCCTTTCGGCAGATCAAAATCGGGCGCCGCCACCCACACCATCTCGTAGGTGCACAGCGCGGTGTTGGCCATGTTGGGCTCGGAGACCGGTCCCAGCAGAAAGGCAACGTCGATCTCGCGTGAAACCAGCCGCTCGCGCAGATTGACCGTGAGGTCGACCAGGATCTCGACGGTGACGCCCGGATACTCCTCATGCACCCGGCGCAGCAGATCGGGCAGCCAGGTGTGGACGAGCGTCTCCGATGTGCCCAGACGCACGATACCGCGCAGCGCCTCCTTGTCGCCGACGACCAGCTCGATCTCGTTGGCGAGACCGAGCATCTTCTCCGCGTAGGGCAAAAGCTGAAGGCCGCGCGGCGACAGGCTGGAGGCCTTGCCGCTGCGCTCGAAGAGCGTCACGCCCAGCGACTGCTCGAGCGAGGCGATCCGGGCCGAGATCGTCGGCTGGGTTGCGTGCAACCGCTCGCCGGCGGCGCGGAAGCTGCCCAGCCGCGCCACCCACACGAAGGTCTCCAGATTAGCAAGCTTCATGGCCAGCGCCGCCGTAGCCAACGATCCCTGCCGCCCCCCGGGGCGGCCCTAGAAGCCGTACAGCTTTGCGGGGTTGTCGACCAGGATTTTGGTGCGCGTGGCCGGATCGGGCGCCCACATGGCCAGCATGTCCAGCAGCTCGCCGTCATTCGGCATGGCGATCTGGACGAAGGGATGCGGCCAATCGCTCGCCCACACCATGCGGTCGGGCGCCACCTCGATCAGTGCGCGCGCAAGACCCGCCACATCGGCATAGGGCGTGTGCCCGCGCGCGGTCATGCGGTACGGCCCGGAGAGCTTGACCCAGGCTCTGCCCTCCCCCGCCAGCGAGAGCAGCGAGCGGAAGCCCGGATCGTCCACACCCTTGCTCGCTGCCATATGCCCCATGTGATCGATCACCACATCGACCGGCAGCTTGTCGGCGACCCGCCAGAATTCCGGGCAATCCGAGACGTCGATCAGGAGCTGGATATGCCAGCCCAGCCCTTTGATCTTGTCGGCGAGGCGCCCCAGCATGGTGAGACTGATGCCGCCCTTGTAGAGCAGGTTCACCCGGACGCCCCGGACCCCGGCATTATGCAGCATCTTCAATTGCTTTTCGGAGACACCGTAATCGACGACGGCGACCCCGCGAAACGCGTCGCCCGCCGCCGCCAGCGCATCCAGCAAAGCCGTATTATCCGTGCCGTAGACGCTTGGCTGCACCAGCACCGCACGCTCCAGGCCCAAGACCTTGAGGAGCCTTCGGTACTCCGACAACGGCGCATCCGGCGGCGTATACGTCCGGTCGTCGATCAGCGGATAGCGGTCCGACGGCCCAAAGACATGGGCATGCGTATCGCAGGCGCCCGCGGGGACCGAGATCCGCGGCCGCGTCGGCGCCGGGTCGGGGCCCTGGCAGATCGGAGCGTGTCCGCTCGCCATGCCTCCCTCGCATCGTTGCCGGCCGGAGCCCAGGTGCAGGCGCGACCGAACGATCCTTCGAAACTACCCTAAGAATGAACGAAAAAACCAGGGGACGTACAGAAATATGCGCCGGTTTCACGCGATGTTCGGTGGCGCACCGAAGCGTTATCCTGTAGAAGGCAATGGGGTGCACCGCAAAGCCACCATGCGCCCGGGGAAAAACAAAAAGGTGGTCTCACATGACTGGATTCTTGGTTTGGGGTATGGCGGTCGTGGCCGCCGCGTCGCTTGCACTCACACCGCTGCAAGTAGCGGCGCAGGCACCTGGCGGTGACGGTATCGTCAGCGGCAAGACGTTTGCGCCCATTGGACGGGGCGCAACGGTCAGTGTCGAGCCGGAAGACGACACCGACCTCAATCTGCGCCTTCGCCCGATCATCGAAAAGGCGCTCAGGGCGCGCGGTTACCGCGTGGCGAGACATGCCGCGGTGCGGTTCATCTACAACGCCGATACGCCCGAAACACGGCGGGTGAAGCAGAACTTGCGCCGCTCGGCGGAGCGCGGCAGCGACGTCAATCGCGACCCGCGCCAGCGCAGCGGGCCCATGCGCAATCCACTGATCCGCCAGGACCTCAACCTCTCGGGCCGGCCGATCAAGCCGAACGAACAGCGCCATCTGGTCAGCGTGATCGTGCTTAACGACAAGGGCACCCAGTACTGGGTGGGCACCGCGCATATCGACGGACATCGCGGCGATTCGTTCGACGTGACCTCGGCACTGTCGCAGCAGCTCGTTCAGCAATTGGGCCGCAACGTCCGCCAACGGAAGTTCCGCGTGAACTGATCAATCATCGGTCAGACGCAGCACGGTCATCGGCGTTGGCAGCTGGCCGAGGGTTTCGGCCATCAGTCCGGTTCCATCGTCAAAGGCTTCCTGCCAGAGCGAGACCGGATCGGCCTGGGGCAAAGACACTCGACCCTCCACCTCGATCCCGGCGAGGATGACGGTTGCACCGACCTTGCGGGCGATGTGCTGCATGCGGGCATTCTCGCGCAGGCAGAGCATGTAGAGCTCGCGCAGACCGCGGTTCCGCGCAATCGTTATGGCGCGCCGCGTCAACTCGGTGCCGATGCCGGCATTCTGATGCGGCGCCTCGACCGATACGGCGTACTCTACCCCCGGCGCGTCGGGCTGGTCGAACGAGACGAGATGGGCCGCCCCGCACAACCGGCCCGGGTCGAAATAGCCCAGATGGATGGAGGTCGACCAGTTCAGCGTCTCGATAAAACGCTTTACGTGGTGGTCGCGCACGATCGCGCCGAAGCGCAGACGGCGGCTCTCGGGATCAAGTCGGATGAGATGTTCTTGGAGCTGGAGACTTTCGGCCGCTGCGATCTTTCGAATCACGCCCACGAGGGTTCTCCTTCTGGATCAAAGGATGCACCCTTAAGCGCACTCTCCCTAAACGGCTTGCTCTCGACGGCTTACTTTGGTCTTGATGTTGCGCTGCACAATAAGATGGAAATATGAGCGAAGCGTGACTATGAGATGGCGAATTTTCATGACTGCCACCGTCGGCTTGCCGAATCGCCCGGCTACCCGCTAAATCAGGGCCCATGAGCATTTGGGGCAAAATCATCGGCGGCGCCGCCGGCTTTGCGCTGGGCGGACCGATCGGCGCATTGGCCGGCGTGCTGGCGGGCCATGCTGTCGACCGGATGTCGGCGCCGTCGGGCGACGAGGCCGCCGCGCCCTCAGAAGTCAAGCAGGTCGCCTTCACCATCGCCGTCGTCGCCCTCGGCGCCAAGATGGCGAAGGCCGACGGCGTCGTGACCCGCGACGAGGTGGCAGCCTTCAAGGAGGTCTTTCACATCGCCCCGGAAGAGGCCAAGAATGTCGGCCGGGTCTTCGACCGCGCCAAGCGCGACACGATCGGCTTCGAGCTCTACGCCAAGCAGGTCGCACGCATGTTCCGCGACGAGCCGGCGGTGCTCGAAGAGTTGCTCGATTGCCTCTTTCACATCGCCCGGGCCGACGGCGTCTATCACCCGGGCGAGAAGGCTTATCTGCGCACGGTCGCGGAGATCTTCGGCTTCGACGCCACCGAATTCCGCCGCATCGAGGCGCGCAACATGGGCCCCGACAAGGCGGATCCCTATGTCGTGCTCGGCATCGAACGCTCAGCGAGCGACGATGAGATCAAAGCTGCCTACCGGACGCTGATCAAGAAGCACCATCCCGACCGGCTGATCGCCCAAGGCATGCCGCCGGACGTGGTCGAGGTCGCCAACGAGAAGCTGGCGACCATCAATGGGGCTTACGAGAAGATCGAGAAGGAGCGCGGTTTGCGCTGAGGGCCAAGCTGCCATGCGGCGCGGTCGCGCGCCGGGCGGTTTCAATCGGCCGTCTAGCCTGCGAAATAAAGCGCGAGCGCGGTCTGAGCGAAGAGCGCAACGCCGAGAAGGGCGGGGACGAGGGCGATGCTGTTGATCCGGGCCATGGTTCTTAGCCGACGAAATAGAAAGCCAGGGCGGTCTGGGCGATCAGGGTGAAGCCGAGGGCGACGGGGACGATGGCGATGGTGTTGATGCGGGTCATTTGGGTGCTCCCTCCGTTTGGGGTGTTGACGCCATTTCTAGCCGCGCCCCGACCTGCGGGGTATGACGGCTGTCACACCCCCTCGATTTTTTTGCGGATTTCGCAATTTTTCTCGGATTTGCGGCCCAATTGGGACCGGGAGCGGGCGGCGCGTGGCTGAACCGCCCATCCTCACGCTGCGCTTTGGCCGTATCGGCTTCGGTGGCGATCCGTTGTTCCAGAATGCCGAGCTGCGCCTTGGCCGCAATGACCGCGCCTGCCTGGTCGGCCGCAACGGCAGCGGCAAGACCACGCTGATGAAAGCGCTCGCCGGGCTGATCGAGCTCGACGAGGGCGAGATCTTTCTGCAGCCGGGCACCCGCATCGCCTATCTGCCGCAGGATCCCATCATCGACGGCACGATGACCGTGGCCGCCCATGTCGGCGCCGAGGGACATGCCGCCCATTTGGTCGATGCCGCCCTGGGCGAGGTCGAGATCGACGGCGACCGCGTAATGGGTGAGCTTTCCGGCGGCGAGCTGCGCCGGGCCTCGCTCGCCCGCGCGCTGGTCGGCGATCCAGAAGTCCTCTTCCTCGACGAGCCGACCAACCATCTCGATCTCGCCGGCATCGAGTGGCTGGAGCGCTTGCTGACCGCGCGCAACGGTGCGCTCCTTCTGGTTAGCCACGACCGCACCTTTCTGGAGCGCGTCACCAACCGGACCTATTGGCTCGACCGCCGCATGATCCGCACCCGCGGCCACGGCTTCGCCGGCTTCGACAAATGGTCCGAAGAGGTCCTGGCCGAAGAGGTCAAGGCGGCCGAGCGGCTTGATGCGAAGCTCGCCGACGAGGCGCGTTGGTTGCTGCGCGGTGTCACCGCCCGTCGGCGCCGCAATCAGGGGCGCCTCCGCAAGCTCGAGGAGATGCGCGAGCGCCGGGCGGCCATGCTCGGCGGCCGCGGCAAGGTGCGCCTCAAGATCGATGAGGGCGAGATCAAATCGAAGCTCGTCATCGAGGCCAAAGACGTTGCCAAAAGCTTTGGTGAAGGCGACGACGAAGTGCCCATCGTGCGCGCCTTCTCCACCCGCATCCTACGCGGCGACCGAATCGGCGTGATCGGCCCCAACGGCGCCGGCAAGACGACCCTCCTCCGCCTCCTCACCGGCGAGCTCAAACCCGACAGCGGCAAGGTCTGGATCGCCAAGCATCTGAACCGCGCCTATTTCGATCAGAACCGCGAAACCCTCGATCCCACCAAGTCGTTGTGGGAAACGCTCTGCCCCGGCGGCGGCGATCAGGTCTTCGTGCACGGTAAGCCGCGTCACGTCCGCGCGTATCTGAAGGATTTCCTCTTCGACCCGAAGGCCGCCGACAGCCCCGTCTCGAGCCTTTCCGGCGGCGAGCGCAACCGCCTGCTGCTGTCGAAGATCCTGGCGACACCGTCGGAACTCCGGGTACTCGACGAGCCGACCAACGATCTCGACATGGATACACTCGACCTTCTGCAGGACGTGCTTGCGGATTACGGCGGGACGCTGATCCTGGTCAGCCACGACCGCGATTTTCTCGATCGCACGGTGACCAGCACGATCGCGCTCGAAGGCGACGGCCGCGCCCGCGAATACGCCGGCGGCTACGCGGACTATCTGCGCCAGCGGAAGGACGACAGGCCGCGCGCCAAGACGAGCCGGAAACCAGCGGCGGACGAACCCCGCGCAATGCCCGACAAAACGCCGTCACCACGAACGCGCCTTACCTACAAGGATCAGCGCGAGCTCGACCTCCTGCCGGAACGTATCGCCGAACTTGAGACCGAAATTCGAAACCTCGAAACAAAACTCGGTGACAACGCATTTTTTGAGCGCGACCGAGCGGCTTTCGATCGCGCAGCAGCGCGGCTTGAAGAGGCTCGCGTTGAGCTCGAAGAAGCAGAAACCCGCTGGCTCGAGCTCGAAGAGCGCCGCGACGCGTTGGCCGCGCAATGACGCCGGCCCATATCGCCATCACGCTCATGGTCATCGTCATCTGGGGGATGAATTTCGTCGCGGCGAAATTCGCGCTCGAGGTCTTCCCGCCGATCTTTCTGATGGCGCTCCGCTTTGGAGCCGTCGCCTTGACGCTTGTCTGGTTTGCCAAACGCCCTACGGGCATGTGGCGCCAATTCCTTGTGCTATCCGTGACGATGGGCAGCCTCCATTTCAGCCTGATGTTCGTGGGGCTGACCCAGGTCTCCGCCTCGATCGCCGCCATCGCGGTGCAGCTCCAGGTCCCCTTCGCCGCAATTTTGGCCGCAATCTTCTTCAAAGACATGTTGGGCTGGCGGCGGGCAATCGGCATGGCGCTGGCGTTCGCGGGCGTGGTCACCATCGCCTTCGATCCCAATGCCGAGGCGAGCCTGGTTCATCTGCTGATGGTCATCGCCGGCTGCTTCGTCTGGGCCATCGGCAACATCCAGGTCAAACGCCTGGAGCGGATCGACGGAGTAACCCTGAATGCCTGGCTGTCAATTCTCGCGGCCCCTCAACTCTTGCTGGTGTCGCTGGTGCTGGAAACCGGCCAAATCGAGGCGATTCGGGCCGCGGGCGCGCTCCAATGGGGATCGCTCGGCTACATGGTCATTTTGGTAACGGTGGTAGGTTATGGTCTCTGGTACTACATGATCGATAAGTACTCGACCAACCAGACCATGCCCTTCACCCTGCTGATCCCCGTTGTCGGCGTGCTGGGCGGTGTTTTCGCCCTCGGCGAGCCGATCACCGTACAGATCGGCGTTGGCGGCCTCATAACCGTCGTCGGGGTCACCATCATCGTCCTGCGCCGCCCCAAGCTCGGCGCGCCCGAGGTTTGATATTCTGATCGGTCCCCGGATGTTCGATTTCATAAAACGCCTGTGGCGACGGCCCCGCGATGGAGATACGACAGGAGCGCACGGCGACGATCCCGCGCCGCTCCTCGATCTCATCCGCGCCTGGGACGGCGAGGGAGAGCTGGAGCTGCCCGACGACGGCCCGCCCGATTGGGATCTGGGCGAGGTGCGCTTCGCCAGCGGGGCCATCGACGGCATCCTGCTCAATCACATCACGCCGCCCGAGGACGAGGAGACCAGCGCGCGCGCCCGCGCCATCGCCGACGCGGTCGAGCAGGTCGCCAAGACGCTCGCCGAAGCGGATATGGAGCGTCTATACGGCGTCGCGCGCGAAGAGGCGCTCATCACGGCGGGCGATGCGATCGTCGACGAGCTGCGCCGGCGCGAAGGCATCGACAGCGAGCGGCTCTGGGCGATCGGCAAGTGGCTGGTGGAAACCGCCACGCATCGCGAGCCGCTCAAGCTCGGCATCCTCATCCTCGGCCTCGGCGCCACGGATGACGATATCGAGACCCTGAAGATCCTCGCCCGGCACGATGAGTTCACGCTGTTCGCCGCAGTCGCCATCGGAAATCTCTGCGAGAACCCGGCCGATCATTGGCTGGAGCTGGCGCGCACCGTGCGCGGCTGGGGCAAGATCCATCTGGTCGAGCGGCTGACCGAGTGGGCGCCCGAGCGGGCCGACATTCGCGACTGGCTGCTGCGCGAAGGCTGCGGCAACGAGGTCGAGGAAGGCTATCTCGCCTATCTCTGCGCGAGCGCCGGTGACCTCGCAGGCGCGCTCGCCGCCGAGGAGATCGACGATCAACTGCTCGACGGCGCGCTGACGATCACGCTCTCGCTCATCGAGGGCGGCCCGTCGGTCGATATCCAGGGCTACGAGGAAGGCGCGGTCGCGGTCGGCCATTTGATCGGTCACGTCGAGGGGCGCTGCAATACAATCCAGCGGCTCTATACTGTCTTGAAGATCGCCGAATGGCTTCGCTGGTTGCGCCCGACGCGCGATGCGGAATTCGAAGATGGCGTCGAGCCGCCCGATGCCGAAACCCTGGAAGCGCTGGAAACCATGGGTTGGAGCGGCCCCGTCCGGCGCGAGCTCCTCGGCCGCTGCGAGCGGTTGATCAGCGCGCCCGAATGGCCGGAAAAGCTCCGCGCCGCCTACAAGTCCGGCAAGGTCCCCGAAAGCGGGCTGGCCTTCGCCTGTGCGGAAATCCTGCGCATCGATCTCTGGCCCATCGCCATGAAGCGTTTGCAGAAGACGCCCCACGACCAGACGCTCTACTTCGATCTCATGCGGACCGCCGACCGCAGCCGGCGGCAGGAGGTCATCGCTTTTGCTGAAGACCATCTGCCGCTCGACCGGCTGGCCTCCGGCCCGGCCCTCGAGCTGGGATTAGGCGAGGACTGGGAGGCGCGGGGCGCGCTCGACTGCCTGCTCCAGGAGATCGAACGCCAGGGACCATACAGCGATATCCTCGTCGCCGCGGCGATGCGCAGCCCGGTGATCCGTCATCGCCTGCAGGCCTGCGCGATCCTGCTCGACATGGATCCCGAAAGCTGGGGCGAGCTGATCGAGGACGCGCTCAACCTGACGCTGGGCGACGAGCCCGACGAGGACGTACGCGAACAGCTGCAATCGCTCGGCCGGCGCCTGACCGCGGGCGAGCCGTGATCGAACGGCCGTCGCCGAACCACAACGCGCGGCCGGCAAACACGCCGATCGATATTCTACTGTTGCACTACACAGGCATGGAGACGGCGGAAGCCGCGCTCAACCAGCTCTGCGATCCCGAGGCCCAGGTCAGCGCGCATTACACCGTCGACGAGGATGGCACGATCTACCGTCACGTCGACGAGGAGCGCCGCGCCTGGCACGCCGGCAAGAGCTACTGGGCCGGCGACACCGATGTGAACGGTCGCTCGATCGGTATCGAGATCGTCAATCCCGGCCACGAATTCGGCTATCGTCCCTTCCCCGAGGCGCAGATGGCGGCGCTGATTCCGCTGGCAAAGGACATCGTTGCGCGGCACGCAATCCCGGTGCACCGCGTGCTCGCCCATTCCGACGTCGCACCCGACCGCAAACAGGATCCGGGCGAGCTCTTCGACTGGGCGCGCCTTGCCGAGGCCGGCATCGGGCTCTGGCCGAACGGCCCAGCGCCGGCGAAGGGCGACGCCGCGGCGATGCTGACGCGCTTCGGCTACGATCCCGGCAGCAACGATGTCGTCACCGCGTTCCAGCGGCATTTCCGCCCGGCGAAAATCGACGGCGTGGTCGATGAGGAAACCCTCGCCCGCCTGAACGCCTTGATGGCGGCGCTCCCCTAGATCACCGCGCGGATACCCGCCGCGACCGCGGCACTAGCGATCAGCGCCACCAGCATCGGCCAGCGCAGCACCGCCACCATGAGCGCCACGGCGGCGGCAGCGCTCTCCGCCATACCTGTAGCAAAGGCGGCCGGCGCGATGAGCGCGATCAGGATCGCTCCGGGAACGGCCTCGAGCCCCGCCTGCACCCGCCCGCTCAGCGTGACATTCCGCGCAAGCCAATAGCCGGCAATGCGGGTCAGGTAGGTGGCGATCCCCATAGCGGCGATGGCGGCCAGCGCTGCCGGATCAATCCGCATGACCACCCCCGCTCTGACTGTGGCTCGGCTGCGGCTCCTCCGACCACAGGAGGATCGCGGTCAGCATCCCAGCGGCGCCCCCGACGAAGATGTACCAGTTGCCCGGCACCCAGTGATGGCAGGCGACCGCGGCGAGCGCGCTGGCGGCCCAGGACGGCAGATCGCGCTTGCCCTGCCAGAGCCCCACGATCAGCACCACGAAGATCGCGGTGAAGACGACGTCGAAACCGTAGCGCGCCGGGTCGGCGACCAGACGGCCCAGCAATGCGCCCACCAGGGTCGTCGTAAGCCAAGACACATAGAGAAAGCCGCAGAGCCCGGCATAGAAGGCGATCGTGAACCCACCCTGCCCGACCCGGCGCAGCGACAAGGCCCAGGCTTCATCCACCATGAAGAAAAGCGCGCCATAGGCGCGGCGCGGTGGAATACCGCGCATGACGGCTTCCATCGATGCACTCATGAGAACGTGTCTCAGCCCGACCAGCAGCGTCGCGAAGGCGATCGTTCCAACGGCCAGGGGCGACGACCACAGATCGATCGCGACGAACTGCGCCGCACCGGAGAAGACCAGCCCGCTCATCAGCACGACCTCGAGCGGGCTCAACCCCGCCTGCACCGCTAAGGTGCCCCAGACCGTGCCGTAGACCGCCACCCCGGCCACGACGGGCAAGGCCTGGCCGGCGCCGGCGAGCATCTGCGCGCGCACGCTATCTGGGCTCGCCGCTGACGGGGTTGTCGATCCGGTCATGTCGCGAATGCGCGGCTCTACGCGATGCCGCCGGCCGCGCGGTACTGTCCAGGCGTGACGCCCGTATGGCGTTTGAAGACGCGGGTGAAATGGCTCTGGTCGAAGAAGCCGCAATCGATCGCCGTTTCGGCAAGCCGTGCGCCGGATGCCAATGACCGCCGCGCCCGCTCGACCCGCCGGTTGAGCAGATATGCGTGGGGCGTCATGCCCGTCGCCTTGCGGAAGGCGCGCAAGACGGTGTGGCGCGAGCGCTCGCCGATACGCGCTAGATCGGCGAGCGAGACGTCTTGCGTGACATGCGCGTCGAGATAGTCGCGCAGGCGGCGGATCAGCGTCGCATCATCCTTCGCGTCTCGGTCCAACGGTTTCAGATCGGCGTGGCGGCGCAGCAGCGCCGATATCACGTCCACGAACTCGCTCTCCTGCGCCAGGGCGCCGGCCGGCAGTTCCAAGATCCGATGCATGGCGGCGATGCGGCGAGCCAGCGGCCGATCGTGAATGACCGTATGCGGAAAGACGGGCTCGCAAACACGGCCCTCCGAAAGCTCCGATGCGAGCTGGCGCATCAGCGAAACCGATGGCAGCACCGTGCGGTAGGCAAAGCTCTCGCCCGCCGGCCGGCCGTCATGGGGCTCGCCGGGGTTCATGACCTCGAGGCTGCCCGCTGGCGCAATGTGATCGATCCCGCGCCAGCGAAAGCGCTGGGCGCCGTCGACGATCACCCCGAAGCCGTAGCTGTCATGGGCATGCGTGGTGAACTCGTAGGTCTCGAAACGCGCCGCCAGGCAGTCGAGATTGTCCAGCCGCGGCACCCGCCAGTACCGCGTCGCATCGGCAGCGCCAAGGCCGTCGGCTGCCCCAAGTTCCTCGGAGGTTGGTGGCCATATCATCCCGTTGCTCATGGCGAGAAAGATAGCCAGCGCGCGGAACCAGGTCTTGCACGAAATTGACGCCTGTCAATCTCGGCCGATTGGCCACGCTTGACCCGTAACCCTTCAATTCTTAAGTGTTTTCGAGCCAGACGGCCGGATGACCGCGCCTGGAAGCTCGCTTCCAGGTGAGGAAAGTCCGGGCTCCATGGGGACACGGTGCCGGGTAACACCCGGCAGGGGCGACCCTCGGGACAGTGCCACAGAAAGCAAACCGCCCTCCTCCGCTTTGGCGCTGGAGGGTAAGGGTGAAAGGGTGCGGTAAGAGCGCACCGCGCCGGCGGTAACGTCGGCGGCACGGTAAACCCCACCGGGAGCTAGGCCGAATAGGGGCGACAGGCATAGGGCTTAGGCCTTGTGCAGGCGGGTTCCCACGCCGCCGCCCGGGTAGGCCGCACGAGGCGTTCGGCGACGGACGTCCCAGATGAATGGTCATCCCCTGCCCACGCAGGGACAGAACCCGGCTTACAGGCCGTCTGGCATTTCTTTCCCTTCGGATCCTCGCTCCAAGGCGAGCGGCGGCACGGACGGCCGAACCGCCGCGTCCGGTCACAACGCGTGTCCTGACATGCCTCCATGTAGCCGCAAATAAATCACAATGAGAACAAACCAAAAACAAATATACCTTAGACAGTGAATCACCACACCTCTACGGTCTTATTTGTACTCGATCGACCGATACGGAGGTGCGCTTTACGGATACTGATTCTGGCATACGGCGAGTACCGACTATGTCCTTGATTTACTTTTCTTTAACATTGACGACCATACAGTCCCATGATATCCCATAAATGCCCATGCCACATAGGGTTGGAAACACCTTGGCTGGGCGCCTGCCGAGAGCCCGAAACTGGGCCCGGCGATCTGGGGGTTGGGCATGGCGACGTTTGTCGGCAGCTATGAGAACAAAGTGGACGCCAAGGGCCGGGTCTCAGTGCCCGCGCGCTTCCGCGACGAGATCCGCGATCAGTCCTATCAGGGCATCGTGGTCTCGCCCTCGGCCGACCCCGGCGCCATCGACGCGTGCGACTACATCCGGCTGACCGACGTTTCCGCCGGCCTCGACGACCCCGATCTCTACACCCCGGAAGAACGCCTGCGCGCTGAGCGCATCATTGCGCGCTCCACCCTGCTGCCCTTCGACGAGAACGGCCGGGTGCAGCTGCCACAGTCCTTGATCGCCCAGGCCGGCATCGAGGGCATGGCGCTCTTCACCGGCATTGGCCCCACATTCCAGATTTGGCACCCCGACCGCCGGGCCGCTTTCGAAGCCGAGACCTTCGATCGCGATCAGGCCGCGGGCGCCAGCTTGAGGCTCCTCCCGAAAGGGAAGAGACCGCCGGCATCATGACGACCGCTCCGGATCATACCCCCGTTCTCCTCAGTGAGGTCTTAGACCTCCTCCAGCCCCGGTCCGGGGCGGTCTATGTCGACGGCACCTTCGGCGGCGGCGGCTACGCGCGTGCGTTGCTCGCCGCCGCCGATTGTTTTGTCTGGGGGATCGACCGGGACCCCGACGCGATCGCGCGCGGGGCCGACCTGGTCCGCGACCATGCAGGTCGCCTCACACTTATTCATGGCCGCTTCGGCGACCTGGCAGCGCTGCTCGAAGAGATGGACGTCACCGAAGTCGACGGCGTCACCTTCGACCTGGGCGTCTCCTCGCCCCAGATCGACCAGGCCGAACGCGGCTTTTCCTTCCGCGCCGATGGGCCGCTCGACATGCGCATGGAGCGCGACGGCCCGACCGCGGCCGATATCGTCAACGAGATGGACGAGGCCGATCTGAAGGGCCTGATCCGCAGCCTCGGCGAAGAGCGCCGGGCCGGCTCGGTCGCCAAGGCGATCGTCCGCGCCCGTGAGGCTGCACCCATCACCCGCACGGGCCAGCTTGCCGAGATCGTGCGCGGCGCCGTGCCGGCGGCGCGCGACGGCATCGACCCCGCAACCCGCACCTTCCAAGCCTTGCGGATCTTCGTGAACAACGAGCTCGATGAGATCGATCGCGGCCTCGCCGGCGCCGAGCATGTGCTGCGCGCGGGCGGCCGCCTGGTCGTCGTCTCGTTCCACTCGCTGGAAGATCGCCGGGTCAAACAGTTCCTGCGCGAGCGCGGCGGCCGTGCGCCGGCGGCATCGCGTCACCTGCCCGAGGCCGCGCCGCGCGCCGAGCCGAGCTTCCGCGTCCTCACCAATCGCCCGATCCGCCCCGGCGAGGCGGAGATCGCCCGCAATCCGCGCGCCCGCTCCGCCCGCCTACGCGCTGGTGAGCGCACCGCGGCGCCCGCGATCGGGGAGGCCGCGTGATGCGCAAGACGACGCTCCTCTCCATCGCTCTCATCAGCGCGCTCGTTGCCGGTCTCTATCACCTGAAGCAACAGGTCCAGGGTGTCGAGCGCCAACTGGCCTCGGTCAACCGCGCCATCGCCCGTGACCGTCAGGCGATCCACGTGCTGCGCGCCGAATGGGCCTATCTCGTGCGGCCGAGCCGTCTCGCGCGGCTGTCGGCACGTCATCTGAAGCTGAAGCGGATCACGCCAAACCAGATCCGCACCTTCGATGAGCTCCCGGAGCACTTCGCTCCGGCAAAAAAAGACGAACGGGTCGAGCAGTCTGCAAAAGCAGGAGCTGCGCGATGATGATCAGAATTTCCGCCCGCTGCAAACCCGAACGCCCGGCCCGCCGGCTTTCCGTGCGCCGTCCTCGGCTCGAATGGTTCGCGGCCCAGCGTCTGGAGTTTGGGCGCAGTCGGCTGATTGTTTCGGCCTGCCTTTTCGCGATTGCCTTCACCGGCCTTGGCGTTCGTCTGGTCGACGTCACGCTCTTCAACGATGGCATCCGCCAGCGCCTGGCCGCCGCGACCGAAGCGCGGACACCGCAGCAGCGCGCCGACATCGTCGACCGCAATGGCATCATCCTGGCGACGACGCTGCCGACCTATTCGCTCTATGCCGACGCCAAGGCCGTACCCAACCGGCACGCCGCCGCCGCCCGCCTCGCCCGCGCGATCCCCGATCTGAGCACGGTCGAGATCCACAAGCAGCTGCGCACCAATCGCCGTTTCGTCTGGCTGCGACGCCACCTAACGCCGCGCCAGTACCAGGCCGTCAACGCGCTGGGCATTCCGGGTATATATGTGCGCGTCGACGAACGCCGGGTTTATCCGCACGGCCGCCTCGCCGCGCATATCGTCGGCTTCACCGACGTCGACAGCCGTGGCCTCGCCGGTATCGAGCGCCAGTTCGACAAGATGCTCAGCCGTCAGCACCGCGCCATCCGCCTCACCATCGACATCCGCCTCCAGCACATCCTGCACGAAGAGGTGAAGGCAGCCGTCCGGCGTTATCGGGCCAAGAAGGGCTCCGCCCTGCTGCTCGACGCGCGGTCAGGCGAAGTCATGGCGATGGTCTCGTTGCCCGACTTCGACCCAAACCACCCGACCAAGGCGCCCACCGGCACGCGCTTTAATATGAACACGCTCGGTGTCTACGAGATGGGCTCGACCTTCAAGGTCCTGAATACGGCGATGGCGCTCGACGGCGGCATCGCGCGGCTCAGCGACCGCTTCAATGCGCGCGCGCCGCTTCGCGTCGCCTCGTTCAAGATCCACGACTACCACTCGATGGGGCGTTGGCTCTCGGTCGACGAGATCTTCATCTACTCGTCCAACATCGGCTCGGCCCGGATGGCGATCGCGGCGGGCGGAAAGCGCCAGAAAGCCTTCCTGAAGCGCCTCGGTCTGCTGTCGCCCTCGACCATCGAGCTGCCCGAGATCGGCATGCCGCTCAGCCCCCGCAAGTGGCGGCCGATCAACACGATGACGATCTCCTTCGGCCACGGTGTCGCGGTCACACCGATCCAGTTCGCCGCCGCCATCGCCGCCACCGTGAATGGCGGTCTGCTCTACGAGCCAACGCTCATCAGGCGCGATGGCGGACAGGCGCGCGAGGCCAAGCAGGTCATTTCCGAAGTTACCTCGGCGCAAATCCGCTACCTCATGCGCCAGAACGTCCTGCGCGGCACCGGACGCCGCGCGGCGGTCCCCGGCTTCATGGTCGGTGGCAAGACCGGCTCGGCCGACAAGTCGACCGGCAACCGCAAAGGGCTGTTGTCGTCATTTGCCGGTGCTTTTCCAATGCATCGGCCGCGTTACGTGCTGCTCGTCATGCTTGACGAGCCCAAGGGGAATAGGGAAACAAGTTACAAAGCGACCGGCGGTCTTGTCGCAGCTCCCACCTTCGCACGCATCGTCCAGCGCGCGGCGCCGGTGCTCGGCGTCCGTCCGGTCGATGAGTCCGTCCACGATCGGCGCTGGGCGCCGTTCAAACCGGGATCCGGAGTCCAAAGGGTTGCGTCTTTCAGAACTGATGGAAAAGGCCGCTGAAAATGGCGGGGCGGGGCTCAACCCCGCCTTCCGCGCAATAGACATTAGAGGTTTGACTGCCGATTCCCGCGCCGTCGAGCCAGGCTATCTCTTTGCCGCAATTCCGGGCAGCCAAGTCGATGGCCGCACCTTCATCGGCCAGGCGGTGAAACAAGGCGCGGTTGCCGTGATGGGGCCCGACGAAGCGCCCCTCCCGCAAACATCCGACGCTGTCCCCTATCTCGCCCAGTCCAATCCGCGCCGCTGCCTCGCGCGCATGGCGGCGAGCTTCTATGGCGCCCAGCCGGAAACCGTCGTCGCCGTCACCGGCACCAACGGCAAGACGTCGGTCGCCGCCTTCGCACGCCAGATCTGGACGAAGCTCGGGATCAAAGCCGCAAGCCTCGGCACGCTCGGCGTCAGCGCGCCGGGCTATGAGCGCAAGGCCTCGCTGACCACACCCGATCCGATCGCGCTCCAAGCTGAGCTCGCGGAGCTCGCCGGCCTCGGCATTGATCACCTGGCGATGGAGGCCTCCTCGCACGGGCTCGAGCAGTACCGCCTCGACGGCGTGAACGTTTCCGCCGCCGCTTTCACAAATCTGACGCGGGATCACCTCGATTATCACGGTACGATGGAGGACTACCGCGACGCGAAGCTGCGCCTCTTCACCGAGCTGATGGCGCCCGGCGGCATCGCCGTGCTCAATTGCGACAGCGACGCCTACGAAGCGTTCCGCGCGGCTGCGGCGTCCAACGATCACACCATCGTGCCTTACGGCAAGACCGCCGGCGACGACGGAATTCGTCTCGCTGGCGCCACGCCGCGCGCGCACGGCCTCGATCTGCGATTTGCTGCCGGCGGGAAAATCCACGAAACCACCCTCCCCCTCGTCGGCGACTTCCAGGCGATGAACGCGCTGGCGGCTTTCGGTCTCGTCACGGCGACCGGCGGCGATGCCTCGGGTGCCGCGGCGGCGCTTGCCGAGATCAAGGGTGCGCCGGGGCGCGTCGAGTTGGCGGGAATCGCCAAGAGCGGCGGCACCGTCTATGTCGACTACGCCCACACCCCGGATGCGCTTGTCACGGTGCTGCGCGCCGTGCGCCCGCACACGCAAGGCAAGCTCGTGGTCATCATCGGCGCCGGTGGCGACCGCGATCCGGGCAAACGTCCGCTGATGGGCGAGGCCGCAGCCGCGAACGCCGACCGGGTCTTCGTGACCGACGACAATCCCCGCAGCGAAGATCCGGCCGCGATCCGGCGCCAGGTCCTCGAAGGCTGCCCCGGCGCCGACGAATACGACGACCGGGCGGAAGCCATCGCCGCCGCAATCGCCGCTCTCGACGCGGGTGACATCCTGGTGATCGCGGGCAAGGGTCATGAGCAAGGCCAGATCATCGGCGATACCGTTCTGCCCTTCGACGACCGCGAAACTGCCCGGGCCGCCTTGCGCGCCAGCGGAGGAAACGCCGATGGCTGAGCGCGCCCTCTGGACCGCGAGCGAGGCCGAAGCTGCGACAGGCGGCACGGCGCAGGGCGACTGGTCGGCAACCGGCGTTTCCATCGATACGCGCACGCTCACTCCGGGCGATCTCTATATCGCGATCAAGGGCGAGCGCCTGGATGGTCACAATTATGTCGACGCGGCCTTCGAGGCCGGCGCGGCCGCGGCGCTGGTTGCCGCAGACAAGGCCGACGCCTGGCCCAACCGCCCGCTCCTTGTCGTCGCCGATACGTTCGAATCGCTGAACGCGCTCGGCGCCGCGGCCCGCCAGCGAACCGAGGCACGGATCGTCGCGATCACCGGCAGCGTCGGCAAGACCAGCACCAAGGAAGCGCTCCGGTTCATCCTCGAGCGCCAAGGCCCGACATCGGCGACCACCGGTAACCTCAACAACCATTGGGGCGCCCCGCTCAGCCTCGCGCGCATGCCGGCGGATACCGCCTACGGCGTGTTCGAGCTCGGCATGAACGCGCCCGGCGAGATCGGGCCGCTGTCGCGCCTGGTGCAGCCCCATGTCGCGATCATCACGATGATCGCCCCGGCGCACACCGAATTCTTCCCCTCGCTCGGCGCCGTGGCCGACGCAAAGGCGGAAATCTTCGAAGGACTCAATGGCGGCATTGCGATTCTCAATCGGGACAATGCCTTTTTTCCGCAACTTGCCGTGGCAGCGCAGGCGACCGGCGTCGGCCGCATCGTCGGTTTCGGCGCCCATCCGGACGCCATCGCGCGGCTCATCGACGCCAAGCTCGACAGCGACGGCAGTGACGTGACCGCCCGCTTCAACGGCCGCGAGATCCAGTACCGCGTCGGCCAGCCCGGACGTCACTTGATTATCAACAGCTTAGCCGTGTTGGCGGCTGCTGATGCGCTCGGTGCTGATCTCAGCCGCGCGGCGGCGGACCTCGCCGACGTCCCCGCCTCCAAGGGCCGCGGCGAGCGCATCCGCGTCACCATCGAGGGCGGCGACATTGTCATTATCGACGATAGCTACAATGCCAGCCCTGCCTCAATGCGTGCCGCATTCGAGACGCTTTCTCAGATTAGACCGATTGCTGGGGGTCGGCGCCTAACGGCGCTCGGCGACATGCTCGAGCTCGGCGAGAGGTCGGCTGAGTTGCATGCGGGACTCGCGGATGCGCTTCGCGAGAACGGCATCGAGCTTGTGTTTACGGCGGGGTCCCAGATGGAACACCTGCACAACGCGTTGCCCGAAGGGCAGCGCGGCGCGCATGCCGCGGATTCGGCGGCGCTGGCGCCGCTGCTCTGCGACGCCGTGCGCCCCGGCGATGTGATCACGGTCAAGGGCTCGCTCGGCAGCGCCATGGCGCGCGTCGTCGATGCTCTGCGCTCGCTTGAACAAACCCCGACAAGAGCGGTCAACGGATAAGAGGGACCAGGCGATGCTTTATGAAATCCTGAACCCGCTTTCCACCGATGTCGGCGTGCTGCGTCTCTTCGGCTTCCTCACGTTTCGGACCGGCGGTGCCGTCGTGACCGCGCTCTTCCTCAGCTTCATCCTGGGCGCGCCGCTGATCCGCTGGCTGCGCTCCCAGCAGGCCGAAGGCCAGCCGATCCGCGACGATGGCCCCGAATCGCACATCATCCAGAAAGCCGGCACGCCGACCATGGGCGGCGCGCTGATCCTGCTGGCGCTCGTCTTCAGCACCATCCTCTGGGTCCGCCTCGACAACAAGCTGGTCTGGTCGGTGCTGATCGTCACCGTCGGCTTCGGCCTGAGCGGTGCGATCGACGATTATCTGAAGCTCGCGCGCCGCTCGACAGGCGGACTGTCGGGCAAGTTCAAGCTGGTGGGGCAACTGGCCATCAGCATCGCCGTGATCCTTTGGCTGGTTCTACCCGAGAACGACAAAGCGTCCACGAGCCTGGCGATCCCCTTCGTCAACCTGCTCGTCAATCTGGGCTGGTTCTTCGTTCCCTTCGCCGTCGTCGTCATCATCGGCGCCTCCAACGCGGTCAACCTGACCGACGGGCTCGACGGGCTCGCCATCGTGCCGGTGATGATCGCGGCGGGCGTTTTCGGCCTCATCACCTATCTCGTCGGCAACGCCAAGTTTGCCGACTACCTCCAGCTGCACCACGTCGTCGGCTCCGGCGAGCTCGCAGTCTTCTGCGGCGCCCTGGTCGGCGCGAGCCTCGGCTTCCTCTGGTTCAACGCGCCCCCCGCCATGGTCTTCATGGGCGACACCGGCTCGCTTTCGGTCGGCGGCGCGCTCGGTGCCATCAGCGTGGTTACCAAGCACGAGCTGGTGCTGGCGATCGTCGGCGGCCTCTTCGTGCTCGAGGCCGTCTCGGTGATCGCCCAGGTCATCTCCTTCAAGCTCACCGGCAAGCGCGTCTTCCGCATGGCGCCGCTCCACCACCACTACGAACAGAAGGGCTGGAAGGAGCCAACCATCGTCATCCGCTTCTGGATCATCGCCTCCATCCTGGCGCTGGTCGGCCTTTCAACCCTGAAGCTGAGGTAGCCAAGGCCTTGATCAAGCTGCCCGACATCGCCGGTAAGCGCATCGCCGTCATGGGGCTCGGAGTGTCCGGGCTCGCGACGGCGCGCGCGCTCGCGGCGAGCGGGGCGAAGGTCCTGGCCTGGGACGACAGCGAGGACAAGCGGGCCGAGGCCGAAGACGCCGGCCTGCCGATCACCGATCTCGGCGATATCGCCTGGAAGGACATCCGCTCGCTGGTGCTGAGCCCCGGCATCCCCCATCGCTTCCCCGAGCCGCATCCGATCGCCGCTGCAGCGGCCGAAGCCGGCATCGAGATCATCGGCGATATCGAGCTGCTCGGCCGGGCCCAGCGCCGCGCGCGCTATGTCGGCATCACCGGAACCAACGGCAAATCGACCACGACGGCGCTGATCGGCGACATCCTCCGCGCCGCGGGCCTGAAGATCGAGATCGGCGGCAATCTGGGCCCACCCGTCCTGGGCCTCGAGCCGCTCGGGCCGGACGGCACCTATGTGCTGGAGATGTCCTCCTTCCAGCTCGAGCGCACCCGCTCCGTCGTCTTCGACGTCGCGGTGCTGCTCAACATCAGCCCCGATCATCTGGAACGCCATGGCGGCCTCGAAGGCTACGTCGCCGCCAAGCTGCGCATCCTGAGCGGTCAGACCGAGAGCTCGGTCTTCGTGGTCGGCGTCGACGACGACCGCTGTCAGCGGATCTACGAAGAGTATGCCGATGACGGCATCCAGCATGTGATCCCGGTCTCGAGCAAATCGCCGATCCGCGGCGGCGTCTACGTGCTCGACGGCGTGCTCTACGACGATCTCAACGACAGCGACGAGATCATCGCCGATCTGCGCGATATCCCCACCCTGCCCGGCAGCCACAACTGGCAGAACGCGGCCGCCGCCTATGCCGCCGCAACGGCATTGGGCGTGGAGCGCGGCGCGATCAAATCCGGGTTCTCGGCCTTTGCCGGGCTGCCGCACCGCCAGGAAGTCGTGAGCGTGATCGACGAGGTCGCCTTCGTGAACGACTCCAAGGCGACCAATGCCGAAGCGGCCAGCAAGGCGCTCGAATGCTATCCGCGTATCTACTGGATCCTCGGCGGCGTTGCCAAAGCCGAGGGCATCGATCCCTTGCGCGAATATTTCCCGCGCATCGTCCACGCCTTCCTGATCGGCGAGGCGAGCAAGGCATTCGCCGAAACGCTGAAGGGCGAGGTGCCGCTGACCGAAGCGCACGACCTGGAGACCGCCGTCTTCCTCGCCGGCAAAATGGCCGCGAACGATACCGGTGAACCGAAAGCCGTCGTGCTGCTGTCGCCGGCCTGCGCCTCCTACGACCAGTTCCCCAGCTTCGCCGCGCGCGGCGACCGCTTCCGCGAGCTGGTCGCAGCCCTGCCCGGCTCACGCAACGCCAACGCGCCCGCGAGAGCGGCGGGAGGCAGCGCATGAGCGGTTACTTCACCCGCGCCGACAATAGCGTGCTCAGCCGCTGGTGGTGGACTGTGGACAAATGGAGTCTCGGCGCTTTGGCCGGGCTGATCGCAATCGGCGCGCTCCTGACCTATGCCGCGAGCCCCGCCTCCGCTGGCCGGATCGGGCTCGACAGCTTCCACTTCGTCCGCCAGCAGGCCGTGCTTCTGCCGATCGCGCTGGCGATCATGCTCGGCGTCTCGACGCTATCGGCGCGCTGGGTGAAACGCGTCGCCGTGATCCTTCTGGGCGTGGCGCTGATCGGCATGCTGCTCACGCTCGTGGCCGGCGCCGAATACAAGGGCGCCAGCCGTTGGCTCAGCCTCTTCGGCCAGTCGATGCAGCCGTCCGAGCTCATGCGCCCGACGCTCGCCGTCTTCTGCGCCTGGATGTTGTCGCAGACCCGCAAGGAGCCAGGGTTCCCGGGCCTGCTCATCACCGTCACCACGGTGGCGATGGTAATCTGGATCCTCGTCTCGCAGCCCGACCTCGGCATGGCGACGCTGATCGGCTCGGTAACCCTGGTCCAACTCTTCGTCGCCGGCCTGCCGGTTATCTGGGTCGCCTCGGTGATCGGCACCGGTTTCGTCGGCTTGGTCGCCGCCTATTACACACTCCCCCACGTTGCCGGGCGGATTAACGCCTTTCGCGATCCCTCGGGCTCGGACACCTATCAGATCGACCGCTCGCTCGAGGCCTTCGTCAACGGCGGCATCTTCGGCCGTGGTCCCGGCGAGGGCACGGTGAAGGCGCTCCTCCCCGACGCGCATAGCGATTTCATCTTCGCCGTCGCCGGCGAGGAGTTCGGCCTCATCGCCTGTCTCGTGATCGTCGGGCTCTATGCGTTCGTCGTGCTGCGCGGTATGGCGCGCGTCACGGAGGAGGAGAACTTCTTCGTCGTCCTTGCGGCAACCGGCCTCCTCGCCGGGTTCGGCCTGCAGGCGCTGGTGAACATGGCCTCCGCGCTCAGTCTCATTCCGACCAAGGGCATGACGCTCCCCTTCATCTCTTATGGCGGCTCGTCGCTGATGGCGTTGGCGCTCGGCATGGGCATGGTCCTGGCGCTCACCCGCGAGGGCGCCGGGAAGGCAGGGCACGTATGAGCGGGCGCGAGAAAATCCTCGTCCTGCTGACCGCGGGCGGTACAGGCGGGCATATGTTCCCCGCCGATGCGCTGGCGCGCGCGCTGCTCGACCGCGGCTGCGAGGTCGCGCTCGTGACCGACAAGCGCGGCGGCGCATATGGCGACACGCTTTCGAGCATCGCCACGCACAAGATCCGCGCCGGACAGGTGACCGGCCGCGGCCCTGCCGCAAAGCTGCTCGGCCTCGCCGACGTCGCGCTCGGCACGCTTCAGGCTCGTGGGCTTTTGAAGCGTCTGCGCCCGGCCGCCGTGGTCGGCTTCGGCGGCTATGCCTCCTTCCCGGCGATGATGGCCGCAGGCTGGCTCGGCATACCGAGCGCGCTCCACGAGCAGAACGCCGTCCTCGGCCGCGCCAACCGCTTCCTCGCCAAGCGCGCGACGCGCATCGCCGTCGCTTACGCCAAGGTTAGGGGCTTGCCCCCCGGCGGCGAGGCGAAGCTGCGGCTCACTGGAAATCCCGTCCGCGCGCCGATCGTGGCGCTTGCCAATTCAGACTATGCAGCGCCCACCGCCGACGGGCCGCTCAACATCCTCATCCTGGGCGGCAGCCAGGGTGCGCGCATCTTCAGCGAGATCGTGCCCGCCGCCATCGCCTCCCTACCCGAAGCCGCACGCCAGCGTCTCCGGATCACCCAGCAGGCGCGCGCGGAAGATCTTCCCGCCGCCGAAACCGCCTATGCAGAGATGGGCTTGAAGGCCGAGCTCAAGAGCTTCTTCGACGATGTGCCCGAGCGGCTCAAGGCCGCGCATCTGCTGATCTGTCGCGCCGGCGCCTCGACCATCGCCGAACTCACCGCGGCCGGCCGGCCGGCGGTGCTGGTCCCCTACCCCTACGCCACCGACGACCACCAGACCGCCAACGCTGCCTCAATCGACGCCGAGGGCGGCGGCTGGCTGGTGCCCCAACCGGAGTTCAAACCGGAGACGCTGTCGGCGCGCCTCGCCGCGCTGCTCGACGATCCCTCCGTCCTGGTCGACGCGGCGAAAAAGGCAAAGACGCTCGGCTACCCCGACGCGGCGGCGCGCCTCGCCGACATGGTGCTCGATATGCTGCCCGCCGGAGCGGCAGCGAAGGCGGGGGCGGCATGATCAGCACGCTTCCGCTCAACATCGGCACCATCCATTTCGTCGGCATCGGCGGCATCGGCATGAGCGGCATCGCCGAGATCCTGCTCAACTTGGGTTACCAGGTACAGGGCTCCGACATCGCAGACAGCGCCAACGTCAAGCGCATGAAGCGGCTCGGCATCAAAGTCGCGGTCGGCCACGCGGAGAAGAACATCGGCTCGGCCGAAGTCATCGTCATCTCCTCGGCCGTAAAAGCAGACAATCCCGAGGTCGTCGCGGCCCGCGCGCGGCACCTGCCGGTCGTCCGCCGCGCGGAGATGCTGGCCGAGCTTATGCGGCTCAAATGGGCGATCGCCGTCGGCGGCACCCACGGCAAGACAACGACGACATCGCTCATCGCCTCGCTGATCGACGGCGCCGGGCTCGATCCGACCGTGATCAATGGCGGCATCATCAACGCCTACGGCACCAATGCGCGGCTCGGCGAAGGCGACTGGATGGTCGTCGAAGCCGACGAGTCCGACGGCACGTTCATCAAGCTGCCCGCCACCGTCGCCGTCGTCACCAACATCGACGCCGAGCATCTCGATCACTACGGCTCCTTCGACGCGCTGCGCGAGGCCTTCGACACCTTCGTCCACAACATCCCCTTCTACGGCGTCGCGGTGCTGTGCATCGACAATGCCGAGGTGCAGGCGATGGTCGCGCGTGTCTCCGATCGCCGCATCGTCACCTACGGCCGCAGCCGTCAGGCGGACATCCGCGTCGTCAACGCCGACTTCGATCCGACCGGCGCAACCTTCGACGTCATCATCCGCGACCGCGCCACCGGCGAGCGCACGACGCTGCGCGAGATCAAGCTGCCGATGCCGGGCGAGCACAATGTGCTCAACGCCTTGGCGGCCATCGCTGTCTCGCGCGAGCTCGAGATCGACGAGCTGGTGATGCGGAAATCGCTGGCGACGTTCAAGGGCGTGAAACGCCGCTTCACCCGGACGGGCGAAGTGAACGGCATTTCGGTCATCGACGACTACGCGCATCACCCGATCGAGATCTCTGCCGTGCTGCGCGCCGCCCGCCGCGCCAGCCCCAAGCGCGTCATCGCCGTCGTGCAGCCGCATCGCTATTCGCGTCTCCGCGATCTCTTCGAGGGCTTCTGCACCTGCTTCAACGACGCCGACACCGTGATCGTCGCCGACGTCTATCCCGCCGGCGAGGAGCCGATCGAGGGTTACGACCGCGATGCGCTCGTCGAAGGTCTGCGCGCCCATGGCCACCGCGACGTCGTGACGCTCGACAGCCAGGCAAAGCTGGCGGGTCTCGTCCACAAGCTCGCCGGCAAGGGCGACACCGTAATTTGCCTCGGCGCCGGCAACATCACCACCTGGGCCTACAAGCTGCCGGGCGAGCTGAAGAAGCGCCGGGGGAGCGCTAAGCGCCGGACCACGACCACGCGCCGCACGCCGGCCAAACGGCGCGCCGCCACCAAGCGCGCAGGGAAGAAGACATGAGCGCCGCGCGCAAGCACGAGACCGGCCTCATCGACCGCCTGCCCAAGGTGCGCGGCGAGATGCTCGCGAACGAGCCGCTCGACCGCTTCACCTGGTTCCGGGTCGGCGGCCCGGCCGAAGTGCTGTTCCACCCGGCCGACCGCGACGACCTCGCCGCCTTCCTCGCCGAGAAGCCCGACGACGTGCCCGTGACCGTGGTCGGCGGCGCCTCCAATCTCCTCGTTCGTGACGGCGGCATCGAAGGTGTTGTCGTCAAGCTCGGCCGCGGCTTCCGCGATGTCGAGATCGGCGCGGTCTTCGAGGAGGTCGATTTCGAGCCCGTCAATGGAGGCACGGACTACGTTCTGGTCAATGCCGGCGCCGGCGTCGCCAATATCTCGCTTGCGCGGGCCTGCCGGGATGCGGGGCTCGGCTCGACCGGCGACATCGCCGTCGCGGGGCTCGAGTTCCTCTCAGGTATTCCCGGGACGATCGGCGGTGCGCTCCGCATGAATGCCGGCGCCTATGGTGGCGAGATGTCGGGCATCGTCGTCCACGCCAAGGCGCTCGATCCCAAGGGCGTGCTCCACCGCGTCCCCCTGGCCCAGCTCGGCTACAGCTACCGCCACTGTGAGCTCCCAGAGGACTGGATCTTCACCGGCGCCGCTTTGCGCGGCGTTCTGGCCGCCAAGGATGTCGTCGCCAGTGAGATCGATCGCATCGCCAATGCCCGCGAGGAAAGCCAGCCGCTGCGCACCCGCACCGGCGGCTCGACCTTCCGCAACCCCGAGGGCAAGCGCGCCTGGGAGCTGATCGACGAAGCTGGCTGCCGCGGCCTGAAGCGCGGCGGGGCGATGGTCTCGGAAAAGCACTGCAACTTCCTCATCAACACCGGCGACGCCACCGCCGCCGACCTCGAGGATCTTGGCGACGACGTTCGCGCCCGCGTGAAGGAAACATCCGGCATCGATCTTCACTGGGAGATCAAGCGGATCGGCCTGCGCGCCGACGGCCGCCGGGAGGACGCGGCATGAGCAAGCGCGTCGCCGTTCTGATGGGTGGCTGGTCGGCCGAGCGCGAGGTCTCGCTGAACTCCGGCGCTCAATGTGCCAAGGCGCTGGAGCGCTCCGGCTACGACGTCGTCGCCATCGACGTCCAGCACGATGTGGCCGCACTCCTCGCCGCGCTCACGCCCAAGCCGGACGTCGTCTTCAACGCCCTCCACGGCCGCTTCGGCGAGGACGGCACGTTCCAGGGCCTGCTCGACGTCCTGCAGATCCCCTACACCCATTCGGGTCTGCTCGCCTCGGCCGTCGCCATGGACAAGGAGATCGCCAAGCGCCTCTTCGTGAGCGCCGGTCTCCGCTGCGCCGAAAGCGTCATCGCCAGCCGCGAGGAGGTGCTCGCCGGCGACGTGATCCCGCGTCCCTATGTCGTGAAGCCGGTCAACGAAGGATCGAGCGTCGGCGTGAAGATCGTGCTCGACGACGGCGCCAACGAGCCGCCCTTCGAGCACGCCTCCTGGCCCTACGGCGACACGGTGATGGTCGAGCGCTACGTGCCCGGGCGCGAGCTGACAGTCTCTGTCATGGGCGACAAAGCCCTCGCCGTTACCGAAATCAAGCCGGCCGACGGCTTCTACGACTACGAGGCCAAATACACCGACGGCAAGGCGGTGCACGTCGTCCCCGCCGACGTGCCCGACGAGGTCACGCAAGAAAGCATGCGCCAGGCCGTGGTCGCGCACGAGGTTCTCGGCTGCCGCGGCGTGAGCCGTGCCGATTTCCGCTACGACGACAGCATCGCCGGCACCGACGGCATCTTCATTCTGGAGGTCAACACCCAGCCCGGCATGACGCCGCTCAGCCTCGTACCCGAGCAGGCGGCGCATGTCGGCATGTCCTTCGACGAGCTTGTGTCCTGGATGGTGGAGCACGCCCAATGCGATGGCTGAACCCGCTTCGCCTCTTCGGGCCCACCGACGAACCGATGCCAGCAATTGGCGGCTGCGGTCCCAGGCCGGTCCGCAGACCGCGCCGGCGGGCAGACGACGCGCTCTTCTATCAGGGCGAGTTGGAACTGCCGCCGGCGCGGTCGCGCGCATCGTCGAGCCGCTTTGCCTTCTGGCGGCGCAGCACATTGAGCCGGCGCTCGCTCAGCCGGCGGCGCTACATCACCCGCGTCGTCATCCTGGCTTGCCTGATCACCTCACCGGTGTGGCTTTGGAAAAGCGGGAATCTGGAGGCAGCGAGGCGCTGGTTCGACCGCACCACCACACGCGTGGCCGTGGCGAGCGACATGATCGTCGCCGACGTGCTGGTGGTCGGCCGCAAACACACGACCCGGGCATCACTGGCCACGGCGCTCGGCGTGCAACTCGGCGCGCCGATCCTCGCGCTCGACCTCAATGCCGCGCGGGAACGCATCGAAGCCCTGCCCTGGATCGCCTCGGCCTCGATCGAACGCCATCTGCCGGACACGATCTATCTCCGCATCACCGAGCGGCGCCCGATCGCGCGCTGGTACAACGACGCCAAGATGCATGTCGTCGACCGCGACGGAAATGCGATCGCGATCAACGATATCGACAGCTATGCGCGCCTGCCGCTGGTGACGGGGCCGGGCGCGCCGCAAGCCGTCGGCGAACTGCTCGAGCTCCTGAAAGCACAGCCGAAACTGGCCGCCCGCGTCACCCAGGCGCGCCGGCTCGGCCGCCGGCGCTGGGACGTCATCTT
>JARRKQ010000016.1:28185-40290 GCA_037387885.1 Alphaproteobacteria bacterium
CTTCGACAAGGGCGTGATCGTCATGCTGCCCGAAGTGACGCCGCGCCGCGCCTGGAGCCGGTTCGCCGAGCTCACCCGAACCCAGCGCCTCCTCGACCGAGGACTGGTCGCCATCGATCTCCGCCTGCCCGGCCGCATCGTTCTGCGCGCGCCGGGTCCCGTCGAACCGCCGGTCAAACGCAGCGATCCGGGACGCAGCACATGACCGTCGGCGTTACCAAAAAAACAAACCGAACCAACCCTGGGATGGAGTTTTTGACGTGAGTAAGGGACGCAACAACATGATCGCCGCGCTCGATGTGGGCACCAGCAAGATTTGCTGCCTGATCGCAGAGATCGACGATGACGGCACACCCCATGTCGCCGGCATCGGTCACCAGGTCGCCAAGGGCGTCAAGGCGGGCTCGATCGTCGATATGGAAGCCGCGCGCAATTCCATCCGCGCCGCCGTGCACGCTGCGGAGGAAATGGCCGACGCGACGATGAAGGACATCTTCGTCAGCCTGTCGGCCGGTGCGCCGCGCTCGATCCGCTTCGACGCGGAAGTACCGGTGGCCGGCAACTCGATCGGCAGCTCCGATCTTCGGCGCGTCATCGACCAAGGCTGCCAATGGCGCAACGGCGAGGCGCGGCAAATCGTGCACGCCATTCCGATCTCCTACAGCCTCGACGGGCTCGCGGGCATCCGCAATCCCGAAGGCATGGTCGCCCAGCGGCTCGGCGTGGACATGCATCTGGTGACCGCCACGGTCGGCGCCATCGACAATCTGAGGAACTGCCTGTCGGGCTGTTATCTCAAGATCGAGGGCATGGCGTCGTCTTCGTATTGCGCCGGCTTGGCCGCGCTCACCGATGACGAGTTGGAGCTCGGCGCGGCGGTGATCGACATGGGCGGCGGCACCACGTCGATCGCGACCTTCGAGGAGGGCGAGCTCGTCTTCACCGGTGTCGTGCCGGTCGGCGGCAACCACGTCACCGCCGATATCGCGCACGGCCTCTCCACGCCGCTTGCCGATGCCGAGCGCCTGAAGACGCTGCACGGCACCACCATCCCCACCTCCTCCGACGCGCGGCGCATGCTCGACGTGCCACAGATCGCGGGAGAAGCCAACACCGACACGAGCCAGATCTCGCGCATCCAGCTCTCCGACATCATTCGCCCGCGGGTGGAAGAGACCATGGAGCTGGTCCGCGATCTTCTGGAGCGCGAGGGTCCGGGCATCGGCGCCGCGCGCCGTCTCGTGCTGACCGGCGGCGCCAGCCAGCTTGAGGGCGCGCGCGACGTCGCCACCGAAATTCTTGAAGCGCAGGTCCGCCTTGGGCGCCCGGCGCGAATCGCTGGCCTCGCCCAATCCGTTTCCGGGCCGGCCTTTTCCGTCGCAGCGGGCCTGCTGCGCTACGCAACGACGCGGCACGACGATCGTGCGATCGCCCGGCCGCGAAAACTGGGAGAGCCGAGCGGCCTCATCGGCCGCATCGGAGACTGGCTGCATGAGAATTTCTGATCGTCAGGGTGAAACCGAACGCAACCGGGACGCCGCACGCGACCCGGCCCGTGAAAACTGCTAAAATCAAACCGGAGGTTGCTATGGGAATTAACTTGAGCACGCCGCGGATACCCTCGGAGCTACAACCCCGCATCATGGTGTTCGGGGTGGGCGGCGCCGGCGGTAACGCCGTCAACAACATGATCCGCTCGAACCTGGAAGGGGTCGAGTGCATCGTGGCCAACACCGACGCACAAGCGCTCGCCCAATCCTTGGCGGAACGCCGCATCCAGCTCGGCCTCAGCATCACGCAGGGCCTCGGCTCCGGCTCGCGGCCCGAGATCGGCCGCGCCGCCGCAGAGGAAGGCATGCAGGAGATCATCGATCACCTGCAGGGCTGCCACATGGCCTTCGTCACCGCCGGCATGGGCGGCGGCACGGGCACGGGTGCCGCCCCGGTGATTGCCCGCCTCGCCCGCGAGCAGGGCGTCCTCACCGTCGCGGTCGTCACCAAGCCCTTCCAGTTCGAGGGCGCGCACCGCATGCGGGTCGCCGAGGATGGTCTGAACGAGCTGCAGGAGCAGGTCGACACGCTCATCGTCATCCCGAACCAGAACCTGTTCCGGGTCGCCGACGAGAACACGACCTTCACCGACGCCTTCAAGTTGGCCGACGAGGTGCTCTACGCCGGCGTGCGGGGCGTCACCGACCTCATGACCATGCCCGGCCTGATCAATCTCGACTTTGCGGATATCCGCACGGTCATGGGCGAAATGGGCAAGGCGATGATGGGTGCGGGCGAAGCCGAAGGCGATGGCCGCGCGATCAAGGCCGCGGAATCGGCGATCGCCAATCCGCTGCTCGACGACGTGTCGCTGCGCGGCGCGCGTGGTGTGCTGATCAACATCACCGGCGGCAACGACATGACCCTCTACGAGGTCGACGAGTCCGCCAACCGGATCCGCGAGGAAGTCGACGCCGACGCCAACATCATCTTCGGCTCGACCTTCGACGAGACGATCCAGGGCCGCATCCGCGTGTCGATCTTCGCCACCGGCATCAACGGTCACCACGCCTCGGCGCAGCCGCAGCCCAACCGGGTCCGTGTGCTCGACGAGCGTGCCCGCCGGCCTGCACCGCCAGCGGCGCCGACCGAGATCGTCAGTGACGATGACGAGCCGGAGGAGATCTTCGGCCTCGGCCCGAAGCTCGATGACGAACCGGAGATCAAGACGGCGAGCCAGCCCGATCCGGTCCCCGTTCACGAGCCGATCCGAGAGCCGGTGATCGAGCCCGCCGCCGAACGGACGGCGGAGCCGGTGAGCGAGCCGATGGAGCCGCCGGCACCCAAACCGATCGTCGCCGAGGCGACACCGGCGCCGGAGCCTACACCGAAACCTGTCGTGACGCCGACGCCAATCGTGGCCGAGGCCAGGGTCGACCCGGTACCCGCGCCGGCACCCAGCCCGGCACCGACGCTGGTGTCCACACCGGCGCCCGAGGAAGCGCCTCAGACAGCGCAAGCGGCGCCAGTGGAAATACCGTCGGCACCGGAACCGGTGCCTGCCCCGGCCTCCATTTTCTCGTCGGCGCCGAGGGAAGAAAGCCGCAAGGATCCGGTGTTCACCAGCGCACCGGCGGAGCCGGCGCCCAAGCCAGCGCCCCAGCCGGTCCAGGCTGCGCCGGCCGAGGCGGCACCGTCACGGGTTGCCGAAGCGGCGCCGTCCCCGACCTTGGTCCGCGAGGTGCCCAAGCCGGAAACGGCGGAGGCATCGGACGGTAAGTCCAAGCCCCGGGCGCGCTCGCGCCTGCTCGGTCTTCTGATCGACAACAGCGTGAGCGACGAGGACCGTGCGGCTCCGGCCGAGGCCAAATCGACGCCGCGGGTGATCGAGACGCCCGCAGCCCAGCAAGCGCCCATCCAGGCGGATTCGCCGCGTGCGATGGAGGCGGCCCAGCCCGCGCCTCTGTCAGCCGGATCCGGCCTCGACCGCGAGGAGAAGGAAGAGGCGGAATTGCTTGAAATTCCGGCTTTCTTGCGGCGTCAAGCGAATTGAAAATGCGATCGCGGTCGCCCCGGCGATTCGCGATAACATTTTGAAACAAAGAGTGATTTGAGCGGTCCGACCGCGCCTGTTAGAGAATAGGTGCGGTCGGTTCCGTTTTGGGGCCGGTGCGCGTGGGGTGGCGGCGGATCCCCGTAAGAGAGATCGTCCGCAGGGAGCAGATGGTTTCAAACGGCGGTTAGAATCTGGTTCGGCCGTCATGGCTCAAGGGGACATCGGCTTGACGACCGGCCGATGGATTTCAAAAAGGGGAGACGAGGCGCATGGCGCCTGACGGACGTTACCACCGATCGCCGGAAACAGACCCGCACGTGTCACCCTCCCGCGCGATCGACGCCCGCAAGCTTAGCGTAAATCAGTACACCCTGAAGGACGCGATCGATTGCACCGGTATCGGGCTGCATTCGGGCGCCCGGGTGTCGATGACGTTGCGTCCGGCCGAGCCCGATCGCGGGATCGTCTTCCGGCGCACCGATATCGCCGGCGGCGGGGTCGAGATCCCGGCGCGCTGGGACGCGGTCGTGGATACCCGTCTCAACACCACGCTGGGCGACGGTAACGGTGTCACGATTGGCACGGTCGAACACGTCATGGCTGCGCTGTCCGGCGCCGGCGTCGACAACGCCGTTATCGAGCTCAACGGCCCCGAAGTCCCGATCATGGATGGCAGCGCCGCGCCGTTCATCTTCCTGATCGAATGCGCCGGTGTGGTCGAACAGAACGCGCCGCGCCGGGTCATCGAGATCCTTCGCCCGGTCAGCGTCGGCGACCGCGAGCGCTCGGCGATGCTGTCGCCGGGCAACAGCTTCTCGGTCAGCTTCGAGATCGATTTCAAAGGCACCTTGATCGAGCAGCAGCAGTTCTTCGGCGATTTCTCCAACGGCGCCTTCCGCCGCGACATCGCGCGGGCGCGGACCTTCGGCTTCGAGGAAGAGGTTGAGGCATTGCGAGCAGCGGGTCTGGCCCGTGGCGGCTCGCTCGACAATGCCATCGTGGTCAGCGGCGAGCGTATCCTCAACGATGACGGGCTGCGCTTCGACGATGAATTCGTGCGCCACAAGGTCCTCGATTCGATCGGTGATCTCTATCTCGCGGGCGGCCAGATCATTGGGCATTTCCACGGCTTCCGCTCCGGGCACGGCCTGAACCACGAGTTGCTTCGCGCCCTGTTCGCGAACGAGGATGCGTGGCGGATCAGCGAGCTTGGCATGGACATGCCCGTGCCGCGGATGATCGAGCCGACACCGATCGCCGCATCGGCCTAATTGGCGGATTCCACGACCGATTTCGTGCAGGCTGACGCTGGGGCCATTCGAGAGCGTTGCCTCCAGGCGGCCATATGTCGGGAAAATTGGCATTCCGCGCCGATGCATGACCTGTTAGAAAGAGCTGAGGAAATTTGAGGCACGGCCGTGTCGCCGCGTTCCAGGCCGCGCGCATGGCTGTCGGGTAAGCAAGACGTTAGGCGGACATGCAAACCATCATGACCTTCTTCCGGCGCATTGCGCTGCCGGTGCTTCCACTGGCGCTTGCGGGCGCGCTCGCCGCGTGCAGCAGCAAGGATGAAAAACCCAACTACACTCAGGGCTCGGTCGACACGCTCTACAACAAAGCGATGGACCAGCTTTTGGCCCAGAACTACAAGCAATCGGCCAAGCTGTTCGACGAGGTCGACCGCCAGCACCCCTACTCTTCCTGGGCCACCCGCGCCCAGCTCATGTCGGCCTACGCGAAATACCGCGACAAGAAATACGATGACGCGGTGATCGCGCTTGACCGCTACATCCAGCTCCATCCGAACGGCCGCGACATTGCCTATGCCTATTATCTGAAGGGCCAGTCGCACTTCGAGCAGATCAAGGATGTCCGCCGCGACCAGACCGCCGCGCGTCAAGCCGGCAAGAGCTTCGAGGCGCTGGTGCGCCGCTATCCGAATTCACGATATTCGCGGGACGCCAGGCGCAAGATCGATCTCGTCCGTGATCACATCGCCGGCAAGGAAATGTCGGTCGGCCGCTACTATCTGAAGCGCAACCGCCAGCTTGCGGCGATCGGCCGCTTCCGCACGGTGATTTCGCAGTATCAGACCACCAGCCACGTGCCCGAGGCGCTCTACCGTTTGAGCGCTGCCTACACCGCGCTCGGCGTCACCGACGAGGCACGGAAGATCACGGCGGTGCTTGGATACAACTATCCGGCCAGCGAGTGGTACACGGATAGCTACCAGCTTGTGACCGGCAAAGAGGTCAAGCGGGCCGGGCCGGTCAAAAAGACCGAAAGCTTCGGCCAGCGGGTCCTTCGCTGGCTCTTCTGACCGCGAAAGGCCGATGCTCGCCGGACTCTCGATCCGCGATGTCGTCATCATCGACCGACTGGACCTGAGCTTCGGCGAGGGCCTGAACGTGCTGACCGGCGAGACCGGCGCCGGCAAGTCGATCCTGCTCGATGCCCTGGGTTTGGCGCTCGGCGAGCGCAGCGATCAGGCGCTGATCCGCCAGGGCGCCGGCCAGGCGGTCGTCAGCGCCGCCTTCGAGGTCGGCGCCAACGACGACATCCATGACATGCTGGCCGAGCACGGCCTCCAGAGTGACGGACAGATCGTGCTGCGCCGCGTCCTCGGCCGGGACGGCCGCGCGCGCGCCTTCGTCAACGACCAGCCGACCAGCGTCGCCTTGATGCGCCAGATCGGCGAGGCGCTGGTGGAGGTTCAGGGCCAGTTCGAGCAGCGCGGTCTTCTGAACCCGGCAACGCACCGCCAGGTCCTCGACGCTTTCGCCGGACAGGCAGCGCTCGTCTCCGCGACGCGCAACGCACACGCAGCCTGGCAAGAGGCCGAAACCGCGCTCGCGGAGGCCGAACGCGACATGGCCGAGGCCAAGGCCGACGAGGACTATCTCCGCCACGCCCTTGAAGAGCTCGAGCGCCTGTCGCCGGAGCCGGACGAGGAAGCCAAGCTCGCCGATCAGCGCGCCACCCTGATGAACCGCGAGAAGCTGGTCGCCGCCCTGGAGCAGGCGCGCGCGGAGGTCGCCGGCAGCGGCGCCGTGGACGACACGCTGCGCAAGGCTCAGGCGCATCTGGAACGCGCCGGTGACGAGGGCCGGCGCTTCTTCGCGCCGATTATCGAGGTCCTCGACCGCGCTGCTGCCGAGGCATCCGAAGCCGCGCGCGCGCTCCAGTCGGCGAGCGTCATGATCGAGGGCGAAGCGGGTAATCTTGACGACATCGAAGAGCGGCTCTTCGCGCTCCGCGATCTTGCCCGCAAGCACCGCACGAACGTCGACAAGCTGCCGGCGCTGCAGGAGGCGATCGCGGCCAAACTTGCGGCGCTCGACGATCAGGGCGGCGCGGTCGCGACGCTCAAGGCCGCGCTCGGCCAGGCGCGCGCCGCTTATGTCGATGCTGCCGAAGCGCTATCCGCGGCGCGGCAGGCGGCGGCGGAGCGCCTCGACCACGCCGTTGCCGCCGAATTGCCGCCGCTCAAGCTCGGGAACGCCCGCTTTGAGACAGCGCTCACGGAACTCGATGAATCGGACTGGGGGCCGTTGGGCCGCGAGCGGGTCGAGTTCGAGGTCGCGACCAATCCAGGCTCAGCCGCCGGGCCGCTACCCAAGATCGCCTCAGGCGGCGAGCTTGCCCGCTTCATGCTGGCGCTCAAAGTAGTGCTCGCCCAGGCCAACCCCGTCCCCACCCTCGTCTTCGACGAGGTCGATGCCGGCATCGGCGGCGCCACCGCCGCCGCGGTGGGCGATCGCTTGGACCGCCTCGCCCAAGGCGTTCAGGTTCTCGTCGTCACCCATTCGCCGCAGGTCGCCGCGCGCGGCGCGCATCACTGGCGGGTCAGCAAGACCGAGAGCGAGGCCGCCGTGATGACCCAGGTAGATGCCCTCGCCACGGCAACGCGCCGAGAAGAAATTGCGCGCATGCTGTCAGGCCGCGATATCACGGATGAGGCCCGCGCTGCCGCCGACCGCCTGATCGCCGGAGAGCGGGCATGACGCCCCCCGCAGAGGTCGAGCAGATAGCCGTCGACGCCCTCGATGAGAAGCAAGCGAAGGCCGAGTTGAAGCGTCTCGCCGCCGAGATCAAGCATCACGACACGCTCTACTACCAGAACGACGCGCCGGAGATCACCGACGCCGACTACGACCTGCTGCGCCTCCGCAATGACGAGATCGAAGCGCGCTTTCCCAAGCTCGTCCGGCCCGACAGTCCGAGCAAGCGCGTCGGCGCTGGTCCGGCCGAGGGCTTCGCCGAAGTTCGCCATGCCGTCCCGATGCTGTCGCTCGGCAACGCCTTCGACGATGACGAGGTTCGCGAATTCTACGCGCGCATCCGCCGCTTTCTAGGCCTCGGCCCCGACGAGCCGGTCGAAACCGTGGCCGAACCAAAGATCGACGGCCTCTCCGCGGCAGTGCGCTACGAGCAGGGGAAATTCGTCCTCGGCGCCACGCGCGGCAACGGCGAGGTCGGCGAGGACGTGACCGCCAATCTCGCCACGCTCGTCGATCTGCCGAACGCGCTCAAGGGCAAGGACATCCCCGACGTCCTGGAAGTGCGCGGCGAGGTCTATATGCGCAAGGACGATTTCGCCGCGCTCAACGTGGCGCGTGAGGCGGCGGGCCATCCGCTTTACGCCAATCCGCGGAACTCGGCGGCGGGGTCGCTGCGTCAAATCGATTCGAAGATCACCGCGTCACGCAAGCTCCACTTTTTCGCCTATGCCTGGGGCGAGCTGAGCGAGCCGCCGGGCGACGATTACTGGCACTTTCTGGGCCGGTTGCGCCGCTGGGGCTTTTCGGTCAATCCCTACGCCAAGCTATGCCCGACTGTCGAAGAAGCCCTGGCGCTCCACCACGAAGTCGAGGCCGAGCGCGCTACCCTGCCCTACGATATCGACGGCGTCGTCTACAAGGTGAACCGGCTCGACTGGCAGAACCGGCTCGGCATGGTGAGCCGGGCACCGCGCTGGGCGATCGCGCACAAATTCCCCGCCGAACAGGCCCAGACGGTACTGGAAAACATCGACATCCAGGTCGGCCGGACCGGCGCGCTCACGCCGGTCGCCCGCCTGAAACCCGTCACCGTCGGCGGTGTCGTGGTTAGCAACGCGACCCTCCACAACGAGGACGAGATCGCCCGCAAGGACATCCACATTGGCGACACGGTGGTGATCCAGCGCGCCGGCGACGTGATCCCCCAGGTGGTGCGGGTCGTCACGGAGAAGCGCCCGAAATCGGCGAAGCCTTACGTATTCCCCGATCATTGCCCGCGCTGCGACAGCCTGGCGGTGCGCGAAGAAGGCGAGGCGGTGCGCCGCTGTACGGGCGGGCTCATCTGCCCGGCCCAGGCGGTGCGGCGCTTGAAGCACTTCGTTTCGCGCGCCGCTTTCGACATCGAGGGGCTTGGAAGCAAGCATATCGACGATTTCTGGGACGATCACACGATCGAGGGACCAGGCGACATCTTCCGTCTCCATGAGAAGCGCGCCGAGCTCGAAGCCCGCGAGGGCTGGGGCGAGCAGTCGGCGGCCAAGCTGATCGCCGCCATCGAGGCCCGGCGCACCATCCCGCTCGACCGCTTCATCTATGCGCTTGGCATCCGCCAGGTTGGTGAAGCCACGGCCAAGCTGCTGGCACGCCACTACGAAACCCTCGACGCTTTGCGCGCGGCCATGATCGCGGCCGGAAACGAACGCGAGGCCGAGCCGCACGAGCTTAAAAAAGCGGAAAAGGTCGGCGAGGCCTTCGCCGAGCTTTGCGACATTGACGGCGTCGGCTTCAGCGTCGCCGACGATCTGATCGCCTTCTTCCGCGAGCCGCACAACCTCGACGTCCTCGACGACCTGGCGAACGAACTGACGATCGAGGCGGTCGCAGCGCCGGCAAGCACCTCGGAGGTCACCGGCAAGACGATCGTTTTCACCGGCACATTGGAGGCCATGACGCGGCCGGAAGCCAAAGCCCGTGCCGAGGCGCTCGGCGCCAAGGTCTCGGGCTCCGTTTCCAAGAAGACCGACTACGTTGTCATCGGTGCCGAGGCCGGCTCGAAGGCGAAGAAAGCCGCCGAACTCGGCGTGACGACGCTGACCGAGGCCGAATGGCTGGCGCTCGCAGGAATGTGACGCCAAACGGCCACGTATAAGCACGCGCGGGTTTCATTTTTTCTTCAAGGAAATTATACCCTCGCATACTAATGTATCGCCGACCCGCGGGCGCCGTTGCGACCGGCATGGACGAAAGCTGCGCGGGCGACGAACAACAGCATCCATTGAACCGCCGCTTGCCTCGTAAGGCGGCTCAAGCTCATCCCTCTGCCAAGCACCACGAGGTGGATATGGACAGACGAAGCGTACTCAATCTCGGCGCCGTGGCCGGCGCCGGCTTGTTCGGCCCGGTGATCATTCCCGGACTCAGCATGGCATCGACGCACTTCAACGAGTTTCAGACCCCGCTTGCCGGCGGTCTCTTCTACACGAAGGAGCGTCCGGGCCGCTGGGCCAATAAGGCCGCGGGACATTTGCCCATGATCGAACGGCGCGGCGACCGCATCCGCGTGACCACGCGCCATCCGATGTCGGGCTACAAACACTACATCGTCAAGCACATGATCCTGGACGAGAACTTCCACTACGTCCGCGAGAAGGTCTTCGACCCCGGCGTCGACAAGCCGATCAGCGAGTACGATATCAGCGATCTCAAGCGTTCGGTCTACGCGATCAGCATGTGCAATCTGCACGACACCTGGATCAGCACGCTGCGGATTTAGGCTTTCGGGATCGCCGACCTAGTCGGCACCCCGTACAGCCGGCTTAGTCGGCTAGGGGCGCGGTCGCCTGCGCAAGCCACTCGGCCGTTTCGGCGTCGACCAGCGGCGTCAGGGTCTCGCGAACGCGGGCGTGGTAGGCGTCCAGCCAGGCGACCTCATGCGCGTCCAGCAACGCGGTATCCACCAGGGCGCGATCGATCGGCGCGAGCGTGAGGATCTCGAACCCGAACATCTCACGCTCCCCGCCATCGACCGTCTTTTCCGCGCGCACCGCAACCAGGTTCTCGATGCGGATGCCAAAGGCGCCGGTCTTGTAGTAGCCGGGCTCGTTGGAGCAGATCATGCCGGGCGCAAGGCCCACCGTATTGGGCAGCTTGGAGATCCGTTGCGGGCCCTCATGAACAGATAGGTAGCTGCCCACGCCGTGCCCGGTGCCGTGGTCGAAATCGAGCCCTGCCTCCCAGAGCGGCCGCCGCGCGAGCGCATCGAGTTGCGAGCCGCTGGTGCCCTTTGGGAAGGTGACGGTGGCGAGCGCGATATGGCCCTTGAGGACGCGCGTAAAACGGTCACGCATCTCCGCGGTCGGCTCGCCAATCGCGACGGTCCGGGTGACATCGGTCGTCCCGTCGGGATACTGCGCGCCCGAATCGACGAGGTAAAGCTCGCCAGTACCGAGGGTCCGGTCCGTCGCCTCGGAAACGCGGTAATGCACGATGGCGCCGTTCGGGCCCGAGCCCGAGATCGTATCGAAGCTCAGATCGCGCAGCAGATTGCTTTCCCGCCGCAGCGCCTCGAGCTTGTCGGCGGCTGCCATCTCGCTGACCCCACCGTTCGCCGCCTCGCGTGCGATCCAGGCGAGAAACCGCGTCAGCGCCGCCCCGTCGCGGACATGCGCCCGCCGCGCACCGTCGAGCTCGGCCGGGTTCTTGAGCGCCTTTGGCAACAGGCAAGGATCAGCGCCGCGCACGATCGTCGCCCCCGCATCGGCCAGCCGCTTGAAGACCCAATCGGCCGCCGTCGCGGGATCGGCCAGGACCTTCGCCTCGGCCGCACCCAGATCGTCGATCGCCTCGCCCAAAGCATCTGGCGCCGCAATTGTGACTTCGTCGCCGAGATGCTTGCGCAGCGCCGCATCGACCTTGGCCGCATCGATGAACAACGCGACCGTGCCGTCGGCGCGCACGACCGCGAAGGCCAGCACCAAGGGCGTGCGTGGCACGTCGCCGCCACGGATGTTGAGAAGCCAAGCAATCGATTCCGGCAGCGTGAGGATCGCCGCGTCGACCCGGCTTTTCTTCAGGGCCTCGGCGATTTCCGCCCGCTTCTCCTCTGAGGCCTTGCCGGCGAACTCGAGATCGTGGGGTCGGGCGGGCGCCGTGGGCGGCGCGGGCCGGTCGGCCCAAACGGCATCGAGCGGGTTGCCATCGGTGGGCACGAGCGTCGCGCCAGCCTTTTCGCAGGCTTCGGCGAGCCGTGTGGCGGCATCTTCGGTGTGCAGCCAGGGGTCGTATCCCAGCCGTGCCCCCTGCCCTAACGCCCCGGCAAGCCAGGTTGCCGGCGGCTCGTCGGCGATATGGCAGAACTCGAAGAGCTCGCCATCGACCTGGTCGCGGACCTGCAGCGTATAGCGGCCATCAATGAAGAGCGCCGCGCGGTCCTTGAGCACAATCGCCAGCCCGGCGGAGCCGTCGAACCCGGTCAACCAGGTCAGCCGCTCGGCCGACGGCGGCACATACTCGCCCTGATGCTCGTCCGCGCGGGGCACGACGAAACCGTCGAGATCT
>JARRKQ010000017.1:0-5815 GCA_037387885.1 Alphaproteobacteria bacterium
GGCGATCTTGGGGGCGATGTCCTGGCGGATCGCCTTCAGGGTCGCAGTGCTCGGCACCGGCGTCTCGGGCACGTGCGTAGGGCAGTCGAAGTCGAAGCCGGTGTTGTCGCGCACGCTCTCCACGCTTTCGCCGGGATGCACGCTTTCGAGACGAAAGCGGCCGCGCGCCTTGTCGAACATGAAGAGGCAGCGGTTGGTGACGAGCGCATGCGGGCCGCCGGGGCGATAAACGCCGGGCTCGTTCGAGCCGGCGGCGGAGATGAAGTCGACCTTCTCGACCAGCGTGCGCTTCGTGTGCTCCTCGCGGAACAGGATGACGCGCGGCACGAGATAATAGAGAAACGCCGAGCCGAACGAGCCCGACCAGCGCGCTTGCTGGCCCGGATAGTCGCCGACGCCGAGCAGGTTGATGTTGCCCGCACCGTCGATCTGGCCGCCGGAAAGGAAGAACTCGTCGAATTCGCGGTCCGTGATCATGGTGAGGTTGACCGCACCGCCGGCACGCGACTGGGCGAGGATGGCGGCGCTGCCGGGGATCGGCGAGAGCACACCGACGGCGATGTTCTCCACGCCCTCGAGCAGACGCGCGATCACGTCGATCAGCAATTCCTTGGTGCGGTAATCGGTCATACGTATGCCGCGCTTATTCGGCAGCAGCGCGGGGTGCCAGCCCCTCGGCGGCGAGCCATTGGGCGAGCCCCTCCTCGCTCCGTGCGGCCTGGCAGTAGCGCAGCAGATAGTCGGTGTCGCCCGGATAATAGCCGGGCATCGGCAGCGGCCAGGCGCCCTTGGGCGCAGGCGCGACGCCGGTGACGTACATCGCGGGGATAGTGGCGCCCGCCGTCACCTCGTCGGTCATCAGATCGTCCTCGACGATCTCCTCGACGGTGACGTAGCTCTTGTGCGCGGCGTGGGCGAGGGTCTTGAGCTCGAGCTGGCCGCCGACGAAGACGTTGCCGGCGCGGTCGGCCTTGGGCGCGTGGAAGAGCGCCACGTCGGGCCGGATCGCCGGCAGCACCACGATCGGATCGGACGCGCCGTCGGGACCGAACGGATTGTCGATCACCTTGAACTCGGGCCGCACGGTGAGGATGTCCGAGCCGATGAGCCCGCGGATCGGGATAAACGGGATGCCCTTCTCGCCGGCCTGGATCTGCGCGTAGATCGCGGGGCAGGTCGCATCGAGGATGCGCACGGCGCCCGTCTTGACCGCGCACACGAAGGCCGGGGCCTGGCCCAGCTCCCACATGGTGACGCCCGAGGTCTCGATGGTGCCGACGCAGCCGGCGGCGATCAGCAGCTCGGCCTGGAAGGCGGAGGTCGGCACGGTGACGAGGTGGAGGTCGCGCGCGCCGCGGCGGATGAGGGCGCGGGTCGCCTCCATGGCGACGCCGTTGTCCTTGAAGATGGCGAGCTTGGCGCCGTCGGGGATGCGCGCGGCGAGGGTCTCGACGTCGGGCAGGATCTCGGCCATGGCAGGCGGCTCCGTGGGTTTCTCTCGCCGAGATTAGCGGATCGGGTGGGGCGGAGCCAGACGGAGCCGGCATGGGCGGGCAGCGCTCAGCTCGCAGCGGCGGTGCGGAAATGCTCGACCACGTAGAGCACGCCTATGGCGATGAAGGCGAGCCCCGCGATCAGCTTGAGCGGCAGCGTGCCCAGGAAGTCACCCGCAACACCGCCGATCAGGACCGCTATCCCGGTCGAGACGACGAGCGCCGCCGAGGCGGCCAGGAACACGCCGACCCGCGGCAGGTCACCGCCGGCGGCGAAGACCAGCACCGCGAGCTGGGTCTTGTCGCCGAGTTCGGCCAGGAAGACAGCGGCGAAGACACCGAGTAGCTTGAGCATACATTACTCTCCAGGTTCAGGCGGCTGGCGCCGCACCAGGGCGTCGACGGCGGTGACGCCGGTCTCGCGCACGATGAGCGGATTGATCTCGGCCTCGGCTACGGGGAGCGCGGCGAGCTGCGAGAAGCGGGCGGTGGCGGCGGCGAGCGCGTCGAGATCGCCCCGCGGCAGATTGCGATAGCCGCGCAGCGGAGCAAGGCCGCGCACCTCGTCGATCATCGCGCGGGCTTGCGTTTCATCGACCGGGGCGAGGCGGATGGCGGCGTCCTCATAGAGTTCGGCCAGCACGCCGCCGGCGCCAAGCACCACAACGGGGCCGATGCCGGGCTCGCGTCGGAAGCCGAGCAGCGCCTCGCCGCGGCCCGCAACCATGGGCTGGACGAGGATGCCGTCGAGGGGGATGTCGTTCGACTTGCAGCTCGCATCGATGGCCTCGAGCGCGGCGGCGAGCGCCGCCTCGTCGGCGATGTCGAGAATGACGCCGCCGGCCTCGGTCTTGTGCGCGAGGCCGAGCGCCTTCGCGGTCACCGGATAATCGAAGCCAAGGGCGGGCGGCGGCGCGCTTTGCTCAGTAGGCGGCCGGACGACCGTCGACGGCGCGGCCGCGATGCCGAGCGCGGCAATGAGCGCGAAGGCGGTCTCGGGGTCGAGGACGTCGGCGGTCGTGTTGGCCAGGATGGATGCGGCCTCGGCCGACGCTTCGGCGATCACCGCCGGCCGCGGCGGGGCCCAGGCGCGGAGCGCTGCGATGGCATCTGCACAGGATTCGGGCGTGGTGAAGGCGGCGATGCCAGCCTGAGCGAGCCGCGCTACGGTCTCCGGCGCGTGGGGCACGATGAAGGCGGCGACGGGCTTCTCCGACGTCGCATAGCCGGCGACAGCCTCGGCGGCGAGCTCGGGGTAAAACTGCGCCGAGGAGCCGATCACGGCGAGGACGAGGCCGATCGCGCTTTCTGACAGCGCCCCGTCGAGGGCAGCGCGCATGATCTCCGGCCGCGTGCCGGCCAAGGTCACGTCGATGATGCGGCCCTCCTTCACCGGCACGCCTGCCTCGCGGAGACGGGTGATGGTAGGCGGGGTAAGTCCGTCCACGGGCACGCCCGCGAGCCCCAGCCGGTCGGCCGCCATCGCGCCCCCGCCGCCGGTGGTGCTGACCACCGCGGCGGCGCGACCACGACCACTGGTGAACGCGCCGGGCGCGCGGCCGGCCACGAGGGGAACGGCCTCGTAGAGCGCGTCCAGATGATCGACGCGGAGGATGCCGTGGGCGGCGAAGAACGCGTCGGCCGATCTGTCGGAGCCGACGATGGCGCCGGTGTGGCTGAGCGCGGCAGCGCGGCCGGGATCGGAGCGGCCGAGCAGATAGGCGATGATCGGCTTGCCGGCTTTGTGCGCGGCGGCGGCGAAGCGTGCGAGGGCCGGCCCATGGCGGATCGATTCGAGAAAGAGCAGGACCGTGTCGGTATCAGGATCGGCGGCGAGGATTTCGCCGATCTCGCCCACGGAAAGGACGGCCTCGTTGCCGACCGCGACGATCTTGGAAAAGCCGAGCCGGCGCGCCTGCACCCGCGAGAGCAGCGTGCCGAGCAGGCTGCCGCTTTGGGTGACGAGCGCGGTGCGGCCGGGGATGAGGCGGTCGGTCTCGACAGCGGCGTTGGCGCTGAGCGCAAGGCCGGTCGCGGGCACGAGCAGGCCGATGCTGTTGGGGCCGAGCAGGCGCACGCCGGCCGCCTGCGCACGCTCGACGAGGCGTGCCTGGCGCGCCGTCCCGGCCCTGCCCGCTTCCGCATAGCCGTCGGCGAGCACGGCGGCGACGGGCACGCCGGCGGCGCCGCAGGCGTCAATCGCGGCCTCCACCCCATTGGTGCCGACGAGCACGTAAGCGAGGTCGACGGGGCCGGGGACCGCCGCGAGATCGGGATAGGCGTCGTGCCCGCCTATGCGGGGCCGGTTGGGGTTGACCGGATAGACCGCGCCCTTGAACCCGTGTTTGGCGAGGAAGCGGAGCGGCCGGGCACCGGGTTTGGTCTCGTCGTCCGAGGCGCCGATCAACGCCACCCCGCGCGGCGCGAAAAGCGCGTCGGCGAGACCCACGCTGTGGGTCGCGTTATTCGGCTGCTCGGTCATCCGGCTCGGGCCGGCGGTTGCGCTGGGGGAAGCGGCGGTCGAAGACGCCTTCGGCGATCCGCGTTTTCAGGATCTCGACCGGGCCGCCGGCGATCATCCAGCCGCGGGTCCGGCGCATGCAGTAATCGACCAGGGTCGCCTCGCTGAAGCCAGTGCCGCCCATCACCTGCATCGCCTCGTTGGCAGCGAAGAACCCGGCCTCGTTGCAGGCGACCTTGGCGAGCGCGGTCTCCTGGCCCGAGGGCAGGCCTTTGTCGGCGTTGACCGCGGCGCGGTAGAGCAGGAGCTGCGCCGCCTCGAGCTTGAGCGCGGCGTCGGCGAACTTCCACTGCACGCCCTGGAACTCGGCGAGCGGCTTGCCGAACTGCTGGCGCTCGAGCGCGTGGTCGCGGGCGATGTCGAAGGCAAGACGGCCGACGGCGAGCGCGCGGGCAGCGTTGCCGATGCGCTCGACGTTGAAAGCGCTGATCTGCTTCTTGAAGCCGCCGGGCCCGAGGAGAACGTTCTCCGGCCCGACCCGCACGTCCTCGAAGTAGAGCTGGCGCCAGACCTCGCCCGACATATAGGGGACGGGCTCGCCCAGGCTGAACCCGTCGGAACCGCGCTCGACCAGCACCGAGCCGATGCCGCCGACGCCAGGGCCGAAGCGCACATAGACGAGGAAGAGCGTGGCGTCGGACCCATGCGTCGTGAAGACCTTGGAGCCGGTGATGCGGTAGCCGTCACCGTCGGGTGTCGCGGTTGTGCGCAGCTCGGTCGCGGCGGAGCCCGCCTCGGGCTCGGACATGGCGACGGCGATGAGCGCCTTGCCGGCGAGAAGATCGGGGAGGTAGCGCGCCTTTTGCTCGGCGCTCGCGTACTCGGCGAAGGTGCGGATGGCGGCGAAATTGCCGGCCTGCACGACGTCGGCGCTGCGCGGACAGACGCCGGCGACGGCCTCGATCGCCAGCACCGCATCCATCAGCGTGCCGCCCTGGCCGCCATCGGCCTCGGAGATAGTGATGCCGAGAAGACCCTGATCCGCCATCAGCTTTGCAACGTCCCACGGAAAGCCGGGCGCGCGGGCGCGGGCGAGCGCACCCTCGGCCAGATGGCGGCTGGCGAAGCCGGAGACCGCGTCACGGAAGGCGCGCTGCTCTTCGCTAAGGTCGAAATCCATGGGGGCGCATCTTAGGCCCGTGCCCCGCGGACCGAAAGACAGGCCGATTCAACACACGCACGTATGCCCGCACGCCCAAAATTGCGGATCAGACGCCGGAGTCATTCGGAATTCAAAGATATTTAGCAAATCCCTGCTCGAATCCTCGCATGCATGTCGCGATGGCGCCTGGCTTTCGGCGGAATCGGGACACGGGGGGAAAGCGATGGCGAACAGCCCCGATTTGAGCGAGATCAGGACGAGCCGTTGGACGCTCGCCTTCAGCGACCCGACCTTCGAGCGTCGCTTCCAGACGAGCTGGCTTCAGGCAACCCGGCTGACGACACGGCTCTGGGTCGCCTGCGGAATCACGTTCCTGTCGCTCTTCACCCTGTTGCTGGTCGTCCTCCTGCCCGCACACCATCAGGACGTGCTGTGGGTGCGCTACGGGTTGGCGCTCCCGATCATAGTGTTGTCGCAGATCCCGTTGCTGTGCCCCTTGAGGATGCACCGTCTGGTGGGGCTCTCCTATCTGTCGGGATCGCTCGCGGCCTATGCCATGGCGCTCTATTGCTTCGTCACCGCCCATTTCGACTACCACATCATTTTCCTGATCGAGATGGCCACGACCTTTGCCTTCTGTCAGCACTACGGCCGGATTCTGTTCAGATATACTCTGGTCTTCTCGGTGCTCGCCGGCGG
>JARRKQ010000017.1:5827-21172 GCA_037387885.1 Alphaproteobacteria bacterium
GCGGCGCCACCATCGCTGCGATCGTCTACGAGCCTGCATTGCTCGGCGTGCCGAACGCTCCGGCAATCGTAGCCATCATCTCCTTCGTGACGGTCGGTCTGTTCGCCGCCTATACGAGCGAGTTCTTCGTCCGCCGAAGCTACCATTCGATGCAGGTCCTGAAGGCCGAGATCGCCCGCAGCAGCGAGCTGGCCGAGCAGGCGAATGCCGCGAACGAAGCCAAGTCGCGTTTCCTTGCGGTCGTGGGACATGAGCTGCTCACGCCGCTCCACGCGATCATCGGTTTCACCGAGGCGATGCAGGCCGGCATCCTCGGCCCCATCAACGACGACAGGATGCGCGGCGCCGTGAACGACATTCATGGCAGCGGACGGCGTCTGCTGGGCATCGTCGATGACGTGCTCGACCTGTCGAAAGCCAACTCGCGAGCGATGACACTCCAGGAGAGCGTCTTCGACCCTTCGGAGCTCATCGGGGAGCTGGTGCTGGCTTTCGAGGGCCAATGCGCGGAGAACGGGATCAAGCTCTACGTCATCGACAACCCCGACCTGCCGCAGCTACGCGCCGACCGGCGCCTCGTCCGCCGGATGCTGAGCAACCTCCTGTCCAACGCGATCAAATACACGGTCACCGGCGGCGAGATCTGGTTGATCGCGACCGCGGGCGTGAACGATCCAATGATCGTCGAGATCAAGGATACCGGCATCGGCATCGCGCCGGAGCTGCTCGAACGCGTCATGGAAACCTTCGGGCAGGTCGATGACGACCTGAACCGACGCTATGAGAGGCTCGGGCTGGGCTTGCCGCTGACCAAGAACCTGATCGAGCTCCACGGCGGCACGATCACCGTCGACAGCGAGGTCGGCAAGGGCATGCGCGTCCGCCTCATCTTTCCGCCCGAACGCGCGGTCTGGAACGACGATGCGGCGGAAACATCGGGCGCGGCCTAGGGGAGACGGTCGTTCGATGCGGCCGATGCCGCGCGGCTATTGTTTTGGCTTCAGCGACAGGATGTAGGCGATGACGTCGTCGCGCTCGGCGCGCGGCAGGATGAGGTCGGGCATGTTCCGGTGCGGCGTGCGGAACCAGGCGCGCAGATAAAAGGCCGTCACGCGCGGCAGTTTGGCGAGCTCGAAGAAGGACGGCGCGCCCGGCGCGGGCGGCTTGGGCCGGCGGCGGCCGTCGGCAACGATGTGGCATTCCTCGCAGACCTTGAGCGCCAGCTGGAAACCGCGTTGGACATCGCCGCCCGATGTCGTCGCGTGTGGCGGGCTCGCCGCACTGAGGCTGCCGGCAATCAGCGCGGCGGCCGCGAGGGGAACAAGGGCTGCGGGCAGAGCAATTGACGCACGCATAGTCGTTAAGCTCCTCATCGTGCTGGCGGATGGGCGACGGCGGGTGCCGGCTGCCAAGTCCTGACGTGACAGCGTCGTCCAGGCATTGCCGCAGGTCAAGCCCGCCAACGCTGCATAGCTGACTTGAGCCGTACCGATTGCCGCAATCGGCATGCGGGCGCTACTCTCGCCGCGCCACGAAACACAATAAAATGGGAGGATGCGGCCGTGGGCGAATACCGGTTGTTGAGCTATGAGCGGGACGGCGCCCCTTGCGCCGGCGTGTTGATCGACGAGACGGTCCATGCCGCCGCATCGATCCTCGACGGCGCCGGCTGGGCGGCGGACAGCGTCATCGACATTCTGCAGCATTGGGACGAGGCGCGGCCGCGCCTGGAAGCGGCCGCCGATAGCCCGCCGGCGGCTGGCACGCCGCTCGGCGAGGTCACGCTGCTGGCGCCGCTCCTCTATCCCTCGACGGTCTATTTCGCCGGCGCCAATTACTGGGACCACATGCACGAGATGGCGGCGGCGATGAAGGCGATGACCGGCGTCGAGCCGCCGGTGGAGAAGCTGCCCGACCCGTGGCTCAGCATTCAATCGGCGCGGAGCAGCATCGTCGGGCCGGGCGAGACGGTGACGCTGCCCTCGTTCTCGACCAAGGTCGATTGGGAGGCCGAGGTCGGGCTCGTCATCGGCCGCGCGGCCAAGGACCTGACGCCCGCGACCGCACTCGACTGCGTGGCCGGCTACACCATCGTCAACGATCTCTCGGCGCGCGATTACCTGAAGCGCGAGGGCTCGCCCTTCATCTACGACTTCCTCGCTCAGAAATGCTTCGACGGCTCCAACCCGATGGGGCCGTGGATCACGCCGAAGGAGGCGATCGACGATCCGACCGCGATGCCGATCAAGCTCTGGGTCAACGAGGAGCTGAAGCAGGATTCGAACACCAGCCAGCTGATCCACGATTTCGTGGAGATCCTGGTTTATCTGTCGTCGCGGGTGACGTTGCAGCCGGGCGATCTGATCATGACCGGGACGCCGGCGGGCGTCGGCTTCCCGAAGAACACGTTCCTCAAGCCGGGCGATACGATCCGGATCGAGGTGGGCGGCTGCGGCGTGCTGGAGACGCCGGTGGCCTGACGCGCGCCGGCGGCGCAGCAGAGAACGCTATTCGCCCCGGTCCTCGATGATCTCGTAGACGACGGGAAAGTAGGCCTCGCCGAGGCCGTCGTCGATGGCGCGGCGCAGCAGGCGCTCGGCCTGCTTGGCCTGGTTCGCCTCGACCCGGTACTCACGCGCGAGCTCCAGCGCGTAGGTGAGGTCCTTCAGCGCGTAGACCGTTGAGAACATGTGCTCGGGGAACTCGCCCTTCACCATCGAGAGCATGCCGTGATGGCGGAGCGCAAAGCTGTCGGCCGAGCCGTCGGACATGACCTTGAAGAGCTGATCGCCGTCCAGGCCCGCCCGCCGGCCGATCGCCAGCGCATCGGCCATGGCGACGACGGTCTGGATCAGCACCATGTTGTTGAGGAGCTTGGTCGTCTGGCCGTTGCCGCTGGCCCCGCAATAGGTGACGTTGGTGCCCATGCATTCGAGGAACGGCACGATCCGCTCGAAGGCCTCCTCCTCGCCGCCGACCATGATGGCAAGGGTTCCGTCGATGGCGGCCAGGCGGGTGCGCGCAACCGGCGCGTCGAGGAAATCGGCGGAGATGTCCGCGAATTTCTCGTTGAGCTCGCGCGCCAGCGCCACCGGGGCCGTCGTGTGGTCGACCACGGTCTGGCCGGCGCGGACGTGTTTCAAAAGACCGTCCTCGCCGGCAACCTCGGCCAGCTGGTCGCCGCCGGGCAGCGAGAGGAAGATGATATCGGCGGCATTGGCGACCTGGGCGATGCTCTCCGCCGGCTCGACGCCGTCGCCTTGCAGGCGCTCCATCGGCTCGGAGCGGACGTCGTAGCAGACGACCCGCGCCTTGCTCTTGGCCGCAAGGTTACGGCACATCGGCTCGCCCATCGTGCCGAGGCCGATGAAACCCAGGGTCGGTTGTTCGCCTGCCATCTCGGTCATCCCTCCAATTCGCTTTTTTCGGCCGTCGCCGGCAGCCCCTTATCAATATCTGTTTTCCAAGCGGTTTGGCGCCGCACCACTTCCGTCACACCCTCATTCGCGCAAGTATGGCGCATGAGCATGAGTATCTGAGTATAGCGCCATCGCACGCACGCGCCGCCATGCAGACACGCGGCCCGGCGTTGCGAAAACGAAAAATCCAAGGGAGCGCCGCCATGAGCAGCGACATGAGTAGTGACGGGGGAGCGACCTACGAGGTCTACGCGGTCAAATACGCGACCATGCCGGAGCGCACGCGCTCGACCAACATCATGAATGTCGACCCGCACAATGACGGGCCGATGCCGATCGATTACTTCGTCTGGGCGATCGTCGGCGAGGACCGGCACTTCGTGGTCGACACCGGCTTCATACAGAAGGACGCCGACAAGCGCGGCCGCACGTTACTGCGCGATCCCGCCGAGGGGCTGAAGATGATCGGCGTCGACGCGGCCAGGACCGAGGAGGTGATCGTCACCCACATGCATTACGATCACATCGGCGGCTACGAGCGCTTTCCGCAAGCGCGCTTCCATCTGCAGGAGCGCGAGATGCAGTTCGCCACCGGCGTCCATATGTGCACGTCGACGCTGAACCACTCCTTCGAGCCGGGGCATGTCTCGGGCATGATCCACCGGGTCTTCGACGGGCGGGTGCGTTTCCATGACGGTGACGCGCAGATCGCGCCCGGCATCACGCTCCATTTCGTCGGCGGGCACACGATGGGGCTGCAGGTCGTGCGGGTGCGCACGCGGCGAGGCTGGCTGGTGCTGGCCTCCGATGCGAGCCATTTCTACGAGAACATGGAAAAGATCGCGCCCTTCCCGGTGCTCTACAATCTGGGCGACATGATCAAGGGCTATCAGCGCTGCTACGATCTGGCCGACGACAGCACGAACGTGATCCCCGGCCACGACCCACAGGTGCTGGAGCGCTATCCGGCGCCGAAATCGGGATTGGAAGGGATCGCCGTCAGGCTCGACGCCGATCCGGTTTGAGGGGGAGTGGGCTGGTGCGATCCCGCGCGAGCGGACATTAAGTTTAAGCCGTCTCGGCCTCGTCGCGGCGCTTCATGGCGCGCCGGCGGGCGGCTTGCGCGATCTCGGCTTCATGGCGGCGGCGCACGGCGGCATAAAGACGGCCGAGCCCGATCGGCGGCAGGAAGACGATCATGAACTTCAGCATCCAGGAAAAGAAGGCCTGGTTCTCGCCGGCGATCAGGATCGAGGATTTGCAGTCGTAGCGGCTGGCATAGCTGCCCTCGCATTCGGAGGCGCCACGCTGGTAGGAGGCAGAGCCAAGGCCGTAATCGCTGATGACGTCGGAGAACTGCATATAGCCGACCCCGACGATCCACGCGAGCGCCAGCGCGATGGCGATTCTCTTGAACCAGAAGAGATAGGCCGTATCCATGAGCTCGTCCTGGGGCTCGTCCCATGCCGCGCCGGCTTTATGCGCAGCGGTGGAAATCTGCACGATTGCCGTCTCAGTATCATGGGCCTTCGTTACCATCTGCTTAACAATGGTTAACTGATCCCGAACGGAATCGTTTTCCCCTAGGGAGTTCTGGGAGCGTTCTGCGGAAATTCTGCGGAAAACGCAGGGCGCGGCGGGCTCACGGTCGCGCCAACGCGGGATCGTGATCCCTGGCGGCGAACCTGTTAGCGTGTCGTTCGCATGTCCACCCGCTGGTTGAACATTCATCGGCCGATTCGCCGACGGCCAAAGACACTGGAATGCCCCTGAAAGGCCCCCTGTTCGCATTCATCCACATGGAGAAGGCCGCCGGGACGACCTTGACCTCGATCCTGCGGCGGTCGTTCGGCACCCGTCACTGCGACGTCCGCGGCTGGCGCAACGCCTGGATATTCGAGGACGATCTGGTCACCGCCGCCGACATGCGGCGCACCCGGCGGATCTACCCGAACCTGGTCAGCATCGCCGGGCACGGCGTCAGGCCCTATTCCGATCTGCCGGATTTCTGCCCCGACGTGCGGTACTACACGGTCCTGCGCGAGCCGATCGCACGCTGCGCCTCGAACTATCAATACCAGGTGCAGGTGCTGAAGAAGACGATGCCGTTCGAGGAGTGGATCGAGATCGAGCGCATGCGCGACCAGCAGACCAGGCGGCTGGTCGGCACCGATGATGTCGCCAAGGCACGCGAGATGCTGAGCGAACGCGTCGGGTTTGTCGGGCTGGTCGATTTCTACAACGAGACGCTGGTCATGCTGCGCCGGTTCTTCGGTGATCTCGAGCTATCGATCGGGTACCGCCCCGAGAACATCGCCTCCGATTCGTCGATCAGTCGGGATCTCCTGAGCAATCCGAAGACCTATGCGCTGCTGGAGGACGCCAATCGCAACGACACGGCGCTCTACGAGCATGCCCGCGAGGAGATTTTCCCCAAACAGAAGGCGGCGTACGGCCCGGAGCTGGCGCGCGACGTGGCGGCGTTCACAGCCAGCCTGCAAGGCACGCCGCCAGGGGGCGAGCCGCTAAGCAGCGCCCTCAAGCGGCGCTACGTTTTTCAGCCGGCCCTGCGGACCTGGTATCGCCTGAAGGCCTAACGCGGCCTTGCGCGGCGCCCCACCAAGCGCTAAGCAGCGCGCTGCCATGGCCGCGACCGTAAGCAAATTTCTGCTGTTCCTTCTGGTCGCGCTGACCGCGCTCGGGCCGATGTCGATGCAGATCTTCCTGCCGGCGCTGCCCGCGATCCGCTCCAGCTACGGCGTCTCCGCCGCCACCGCGCAGATGACGCTCAGCGTGTCGATGCTGGCGATTGCGCTGGCGACGCTCGTCTATGGGCCGCTTTCCGACCGCTACGGCCGCCGGTCGATGGTGATCTTAGGCCTCGTCTTCTTTCTGGCCGGAAGCGCGCTGTGTGCCGCGGCCCCCGACATCTGGACGCTCATCGTCGGGCGCATGCTGCAGGGCGCGGGCGGCGCCTCGGGGATGGTGCTGGCGCGCGCGATCGTGCGCGACCTCTACGACCGCGAGCGCTCGGCCTCGATCATCGCCTATCTGACGACGGCGATGGTGCTGGCACCGATGGTCTCACCCACCATCGGCGGCGTGCTGACCGACTGGGCGAGCTGGCGGGCGAGCTTCATCTTCGCCGGCTGCGTCGGGGTCATAGTCGCGGCACTCGTGCTGGCGCGGATGCCCGAGACCCATACCGAGCGCGATCCGATCGAAGGCTTCAAGAGCTTCTTCGGCGGCTTCGGGCGCTTGCTTGCCCAGCCGATCTACTGCGGCTACGTGCTCCACGCCGCCTTCGTGCTCGGCGTCTTCTTCGCCTTCATGTCGGGCGCGCCCTACATCATGGTCGACGTGATGAAGCGGCCCGCGACCGAATACGGGCTCTATTTCTTCATGGTCTCCGGCGGCTTCATGTTCGGCGGGCTGACCGCGGGCCGCATCTCGGCGCGGGTCGGGGTCGACCGCATGATCGTGCTGGGCGGCATGGGCTCGCTCGCCGCAGCCGCGATCTCCTTCGCGATCATGGCCAGCGGCGTCTGGCATCCGTTGGCGCTGTTCGGCCCGGCGATGTTCGCCTCCTATGGCGCCGGGATCTCGATGCCCAACGCCCAGGCCGGCGCCGTCAGCGTCGACCCCAAGGCGGCGGGCGCGGCCTCGGGGCTTGCCGGCTTCATCCAGATGCTGATCGGCGCGGGCGTGGCCCAGGCCGTCGGTACGATCCAGAACGGCACCCCCTATCCGATGCTGGGAACGATGCTGACCTGCTCGGCCCTGGCGCTTGCGGCGATCGTCCTGCCGTTGTGGTATCACCGAAGAGCAACGGGAACGGCCTAGACTCCAAGGCCCGCTCTCCCGCCCGTTCGTCCCTGCGATCACCATCTCCTGGGCGGATGGGCGGGGGCCCTTCGACAAGCTCAGGAGGGCCGGTGCCGCAAGACAAATAAGAGGACGACGATGTCGCACGACATGATCATGATGAACGAGGCGCTCTACGACTATGTCGACGAGGTCTCGAACCGGGAGCCGGCGCTGCTGGCCGAGCTGCGCGCGGCGACCGAGAAGGCGACGCCGTGGTTCCGCATGCAGATTACCGCGCAGCAGGGCCAGTTCATGGACGTGCTGGTGCGGATCAGCGGCGCCAAGCGCATCCTTGAGGTCGGCACCTTCACCGGCTACAGCTCGATCGTGATGGCGAGCGCCATGCCGCCCGACGGCCATATCACCACCTGCGACATCAACGACGACTATGCGGGGATCGCGCGCGAGTTCTGGGCGAAGGCAGGCGTGGCGGACAAGATCCGCCTCAGGCTCGGGCCCGCGGCGGAGACGCTCGATGCGCTGCTCGCCGAGGGGGAGGCGGGCAGCTATGACCTGTGCTTCATCGACGCCGACAAGCTCAACTACGGCACGTACTGGGACCGTGGCCTGGAGCTCGTGCGCCCGGGCGGGCTCATGATCGCCGACAACACGCTGTTCCAGGGCACGGTGACCAAGGACTACACCGACGAGCGGCTCATCGAGTTCTGGCGCAACCGTGGGCGCACCGAAGAGCATTTCGAGGAGCTGCTCGGCAACACCCGCGGCGCGCGCGCCTTCAACGAAAAGGTCAAGAACGACGACCGCGTGGTGCTGGCGATGGTGGCGGTGGGCGACGGCATGACGTTCGGGGTGAAGAAGTAAACGGACGCAAGCGCCAACCGTCAGAAGCGAACCGAAAGGCTGATCGCCCCGAATTGATCGGGCCCGCGCTGGCCGCGGAATTCCGGTGACCGCAGCACGTATGTGTAGGTGATCCGCACCTTGTCGAACAGCACGGTCGCGAGCCCGATCTGCAGGTCGGTCACGACCGGATACTTGTCCACGCTGTGGCTCGAGCGGAAAGTGTTTCCGTCGAGGAAGATGTTGCGGCCGACGAGGCGGGTCTCGAACCCCGCAAAGAGATACCAGCGAAACGGACGCGGGCTTTGCGGCAGCTCGAAGGACTGGGAGCCGGGCGAGGCCGGGCGGATGCGGGGCGGCCCGAAATCGTCGGGCAGGTGATTGCCGAACCGAAGCGTCAATCCGGCGGCGGCGTAGGTGTGCAGGGTTCCGCCGGTAAATCCGATATGGGGGATCGCATCAAGGCCGAGCGCCAAGCGTCCCCGGCCTTGGTCGAGACGCAGGATCGGACTACGCCACTTGCGCTCGAACGCGATCAGGAATGCGGGCTCGTTGTGGAGCTGGTTTTCCCAACCGTTCACCCGGTTCGAGCGGATCAGCTCGTGCCATCGGTTCTGGGTGTATTCGGCTTGGGACGCCGGGCCGACGACCCCGAGCTCGAAGGCGAGAACGTCGAGACGCGTAATGCCGCTGCGGTCGCGGTAGCGGGTCTGCAGGGAGCCGCCGAGATAGAGCCAGCCCGCATAGGGACGGTCGGACGCGATCAGGGTCTGCTTGTCCGTATCCTGAGGCGTGAACATGCTCTGACCGACAACGAAGCCGATCCTGCGGTCGGCCCGCTTGCCGCGGCCTGCATCGATCAAAGCGGGGATATCGGGGAGACGGCGGACCCATTCGGGCGTCACGCGCGCGGTGGCAAGGTAGGAGAGGCGGATACCCTGCGTGTAGTGCCGGTCGGTGCCGGAAAAGAAGTCGTTTTCGTCCTGGAACACGAACGTTCCGACGGTGTCGTCGGCGGCATATGCCCCGGGCGCCGCCTGTGCCGCCAGTGCGGCGAAGATCGCCGCGACGAAAGCGCGCCGGACACACTGCCTGAGGGATCCGCCCATGGACGAAGACCTGGGTGAAATCGATCCGACATACAAGGACCGCGTCGGCCGGGGGTTCCCCAACCGGCCGTTAATTTTTCAAGTGATGGGTCTTTGCCACAGTGCGGTCCCGCTACATCGCCACGTTACATAGCGACGTAGCCGCCGTCGACCACCATCTCTTCGCCGACCATGAAGCTCGAATCGTCGCTCGCCAGGAAGAGCGCGGCGTTGGCGAGCTCTTCCGGAACAGCGATGCGGCCGATCGGAAGCTGCTTTCTGATGCGCGCGCGGACCGTCTCCAGATGCTCCGCCGACCAGCCGAGGCGGTCGTAGATCGGCGTCGCCACCGCGCCGGGACAGAGCGCGTTGACGCGGATGCCGCGCGGCGCCAGCTCCACGCCAAACATACGCGCAAGCGAGGCGACGGCCGCCTTGGAGGCGCCGTAGACGCTCGACTTGGGCGAGCCGGCGCGGCCGCGCACCGAGGTGGTGAGGACGATGCTGCCGCCTTTGCCCATCTGCGGCAGCAGGTATTTCACCGTGAAGTAGACGCCCTTGAGGTTGAGATCCATAACCTGGTCGTAGAGCGCCTCGTCGACCTCCTCGATCGCGGCGAAGGTGGTGATGCCGGCATTGGCGAAGACGATGTCGACCTTGGGGAAAGCGCCCGCGACGGTCTTGGCCATGGCCTCGATCTCGGTGAGCTTCGACATATCGCCCTGGATCGGCAGACAGGTCTCGCCCAGCGTCTCGGCCGCGCTTTTCAGGTTGTCCGGATTGCGGCCGACGATGGCGACCCGCGCGCCCTCGGCTTGAAAGAGCTGCGCCGAGGCGAGCCCGATCCCCGTCGTCCCGCCGGTGATGACCGCGTAGCGGCCGTCGAGCTTGCCCATGATGTGATCCCCCGGATGTGCCCCCCGCGTCCGGGCGATACTAAAGCAATCATCCCTTGGGATGCAGCGTCATGCAAAGCATGCATTGGGCCGTTGCCCAGCGCCGGTTCCCTTGCGCCCAATGGCTCGCGACCGCTAGAGTCCGGGCCAGCATCCCAGGCAACCGAACACCCCGAACCGAAAGGGCCCAGCCCATGACCCACCAGGCCGAAATCCCCTATGGCGCCTATTGGAGCACGCCCTTCGCGCGCTGGCAGGGCAGCCTCTCGCATCTGAACTCGGTGGAGCTCGCCGCCCACGTCGCCAAGGAGGAGATGGCCGCGCGCGACCTGCCGATGGAGGCGCTCGATTTCGGCGTGCTCGGCATGACCGTGCCGCAGAAGAGCTCGTTCTACGGCCTGCCCTGGCTAACGGGCCTCATGGGCGCGGACCATGTCGGCGGGCCGACGGTCGCCCAGGCCTGCGCCACCTCCGCGCGCTGTCTGCAGGTGGCAACCCAAGAGGTCGATGCAGGGCTCTCTGAGACGGCCCTGGTGATGACCACCGACAAGACCTCGAACGGCCCGCAGGTCTTCTACCCGGACCCCCAGAGCCTCGGCGGTACCGGTTCCCACGAGAATTGGACGCTCGACAACATGGCGAAGGATCCCTACGGCGGCACCTCGATGACGGAGACCGCCGAGAACGTCGCCCGCAAATACCAGTTCACCACCGAGGCCCAGCATGATGTCGTGCTGCGGCGCTGGGAGCAGTATCAGGACGCGGTGAAGGACGACCACACCTTCCAGAAGACCTATATGCGCCTGCCCTTCGAGGTGCCGGACAAGCGCTATCGCAAGACCGTGCACACGATGGAAAGCGACGAGGGCGTCACGCCATCGACCAAGGAAGGCCTCGCCAAGCTGCGCCCCGTGATGGAGGACGGCACGGTCACCTTCGGCGGCCAGACCCATCCGGCCGACGGCAATGCCGGAATGATCGTGACCTCGGCCGACAAGGCCAAGGAGCTCTCCAAGGACAAGGGCGTGCGCATCCAGCTGCTCGGCTTCGGCCTCGCGCGGGTGGAGAAGGCGCATATGCCGGCGGCCCCGGTGCCGGCGGCGAAACGCGCTTTGGAAGCGGCGGGGCTCGCGATCGGCGACATCGACGCGGTGAAGACCCACAACCCCTTCGCGGTGAACGATCTCGTCTTCGCGCACGAGACCGGCTATTCGCTGGAGGACATGAACAACTACGGCTGCTCGCTCATTTTCGGCCACCCGCAGGGCCCGACGGGCCTGCGCCTCGTCATCGAGCTGATCGAGGAGCTGAAGCTGCGTGGCGGCGGCAAGGGGCTCTTCACCGGCTGCGCCGCGGGCGACACGGCGATGGCCGTCGTGCTCTCCGTCGGCGACCGGTAAACCGACAGCGACCCGGGAGAGAAAAACCATGATCAAGCTCTACGACGCCGAACTGTCGGGGAACGCGCACAAGTGCCGGATGCTGTTGTCGATGCTCGGCGTCGACTACGAGCGCGTGCCCGTGGACCTCGCCAAGGGCGCGCAGAAGACGCCGGAGTTCCTGAAGATGAACCCGCGCGGTCAAGTGCCGGTACTGACCGACGGCGACATCTGCCTCTACGATTCAGGCGCGATCCTGGTCTATATCGCCATGACGTACGGCGACGAGAGCTGGCTGCCGCACGACCCCGCAGGCATGGCCGAGGTCGTCGCCTGGCTCAGCTTCGCCGCCAACGAGATCAGCAACGGCCTCAGCGTGGCGCGCTTCGCCAAGCTCACGAACAATCCGGCGATCGACATCGAGACCGCGCAGCGGCGCGCCGGAGCCTCGCTGAAGGTGCTTGACGGCTGGCTCGAAGGGCGCGAATGGCTGGCGCACGGCCGGCCGACCATCGCCGACCTCGCCTGCTATCCCTATGTCGCGCTGGGGCCCGAGGGCGACGTGCGGCTCGACGGGCGCGACAACGTGGTCGCCTGGATCCACCGCGTCGAGGCCCTGCCCGGCTGGGTGCCGATGACGGGGCTGCCCTACAAGGCGGCCTGACGCCTCACCGAGAAGCGGCACGTGGTGCCCCTCTCCCGCAAGCGGGAGAGGGGATGACAGCACCGCCTGTCACAAACGGTCTTGTCTCTTATCCGGTATTTCGATAATTTTGGAAATATGGATCGAATAGACGCCGTCATCACCTTGGCCGCCCTCGCGCAGGAGACGCGGCTCGACATCTACCGGCGGCTCGTCGAGACGGGGCCCGACGGCCTCGCCGCCGGCAAGATCGCCGAGATTCTCGATCTGCCCTCCGCCACGCTGTCGTTTCACCTGTCACAACTCCGTAACGCCCGATTGATAGGGTCCCGGCGCGAAAGCCGGTCGATCATCTATCACGCCGACTATCACCGGATGAACGACCTGCTGATCTATCTGACCTACAACTGCTGCCAGGGTCACGCCGAGGTCTGTGGACCGCTCGTCGAGGCGCTGGTGGGGTGCGGCATCGGCGATGCCGCGCAGGCGCAAGGGGGAAAGAACGATGGCGGAAAACGACGCCGGGCGGGATAGGGTTTTCAACGTCTTGTTTTTGTGTACGGGAAATTCGGCGCGCAGCATCATGGCCGAAGCCATTCTGAACCGCGACGGGATGGGGCGCTTTCGCGCCTACAGCGCCGGCAGCCATCCGACGGGCACGGTCAATCCGCATGCGCTGCACGCGTTGAAGATCGCGAATTATCTGACCGACGGGCTGCGCTCGAAGGACTGGTCGGAATTCGCCGATGGTGGGAAGGACGCGCCGGCGCTCGATTTCGTGTTCACGGTCTGCGACAACGCGGCCGGCGAGGTCTGCCCGGTCTGGCCCGACCAGCCGATGACCGCGCATTGGGGCGTGCCCGATCCGGCCGCGGTCGAGGGCACCGACGCCGAGATCGCCGCCGCTTTCGCCGAGGCGTTCCGGATGCTCTACAACCGCATCTCGATCTTCATGAACTTGCCGATGGCCTCGCTCGACAATCTCGCATTGCAGCGCGAGCTCACGCGCATCGGCGCGAGCGTACCGGAAAAAGAGGACGCGTGAGCGACCGCAAGGTATGAGCCCAAAGGACCCGGAGACAGCAGAGACAGCACCCGCAAAGCCCGCACGAATGCCGGTCTTTGAGCGTTATCTCACCGTCTGGGTTGCGCTCTGCATCATCGCGGGCATCGCGCTCGGACACTGGTTCCCGGGCGCGTTTGCGGTTATCGGCGCGGCCGAGATCGCCCAGGTCAACATTCCGGTCGGGATTCTGATCTGGCTGATGATCATCCCGATGCTGCTGAAGATCGATTTCAAGGCGCTGCGGTCGGTCGGCGAGCATTGGCGCGGCATCGGCGTCACGCTGTTCATCAACTGGGCGGTGAAGCCGTTCTCGATGGCGGCGCTGGGCTGGCTCTTCGTCGGTTACCTGTTCAAGCCCTACCTGCCCGCCGACCAGATCAGCAGCTACATCGCCGGCCTCATCATCCTGGCGGCCGCGCCGTGCACCGCGATGGTGTTCGTGTGGAGCAACCTGTCCGACGGCGAGCCGCATTTCACCTTGAGCCAGGTCGCCCTGAACGACGCCATCATGATCGTCGCGTTCGCGCCGATCGTGGGCCTTCTGCTCGGCATCTCGGCGATCATCGTGCCCTGGGACACGCTGATTATCTCCGTCGTGCTCTACATCGTGATCCCGGTCGCCATTGCGCAGATCGTCCGCCAAACCGTCCTCGGCATGGGTGGGCCAAACGCCCTGTCACGGCTGCTCGGCTGGCTGCAGCCGGTCTCGCTATTGGCGTTGCTGGCGACGCTGATCCTGCTGTTCGGCTATCAGGGCGGACAGATCATCGCCCAGCCGCTGGTGATTCTGCTGTTGGCCGTGCCGATCCTCATTCAGGTCTATTTCAATTCGGGCCTGGCGTATCTGCTGAACCGCCGCTTCGGTGTGGCGCACTGCGTCGCAGCACCCTCGGCCCTGATCGGCGCCAGCAATTTCTTCGAGCTCGCCGTCGCCACCGCGATCGGGCTGTTCGGGCTGAAATCCGGCGCCGCGCTGGCGACCGTCGTCGGCGTGCTGGTCGAGGTCCCCGTCATGCTGTCCGTGGTCAAGATCGTGAACGGATCGCGCGACTGGTACGAACGCGGGATCGCCGACCGCAAGCCGGCCGCCAAGCCGCCGGGGAAGCAAGCCTCCGTCTGATCACCATCTGACTGGCGCCACCGATCGTGATTTCTGCGGTGCGGCGAGCCGCGCCTTGCCCAATCCAGTATCTGCGTTCACTTTCTCCATCAAGGAGATCGCCATGAACGACACGGACAACAAGCTGAGCAATGCCCTCGCCGGGATCGACGCGGCGAACGCGGCGGATCCCACAACGGAACAGGTCGACGGCCGGGACCGCCCGGCAGCGCTCGTCTATTCCGAGCGCATGACGCGCTGGCTGAAACGCATCGCGCCCAGCGCGTCCGATGTTTTGCAGATCGCCGTGCGGGCGCAGCACATCGAGCGCTGGACCATGCCGCGCAAGAGCTACCCGATGGACCGCGAGGGCTATCTCCGCTGGCGCACCGATCTGGGCAAGTACCACGCCGAGCGCGCCGGTGAGATTATGGCGGCAGCGGGCTACGACGGGGATGCGGTCAAGCGTGTGACGACCCTCATCCGCAAGCGCGGCATCAAGCGCGACCCGGAGGTGCAGACCTTGGAGGACGTCGCCTGCCTCGTGTTCCTGGAGAATTACTTCGCCGACTTCTCCAGCCAGCATGACGACGAGAAGGTCGTCTCCATCGTCGCCAAGACCTGGGCGAAGATGTCCGAGGACGGCCACAAGGCGGCGCTCACCATCGACATCCCCGACCGCGCCAAGGCGCTGGTCGAACGCGCGCTTGCCGATGCCTAAACGCCTCGCCGCCGTCGCGGTTCTGGGTGCCCTGCTCGCCGGGGCGACAGGCGCGGTCGCGCAGAGCCGCATCGATCCCGAGCCGGCGACGGGGCGGAATGCGCGCGCGCCGGTCAAGGCCAAGCGTTTCATGGCGGCGGCGGCCAACCCGCATGCTGTGCGGGCGGCGGTGGAGATCCTGAAGGCGGGCGGCAGCGCGCTCGATGCGGCGATCGCGGCCGAGATGGTCCTGAACCTGGTCGAGCCGCAATCCTCGGGGATCGGCGGCGGGTCGTTCCTGCTCTATTGGGACGCGGCGCAGAAGAAGCTCTTCAGCTATGACGGCCGCGAGACCGCGCCCAAGGCGATCAATCCGCGCGTCTTCGC
>JARRKQ010000017.1:21186-62055 GCA_037387885.1 Alphaproteobacteria bacterium
GCGCCAGGGCTTCATGCGCGCGGTCGGCTCGGGTGCCTCGGTCGGCGTGCCGGGGCTGCTGCGCATGCTGGCGCTGGCGCATAAGCGGCACGGCAAGCTGCCCTGGGCGCGGCTCTTTGAGCCCGCTATCACGTTGGCACAAAACGGTTTTCCGGTCTCAAAGCGACTCCACGCCCTGCTTCGATACTATCCAAAGCTGGCGCGCGACGACGCGGCGCGCGAGCTCTACTTCGCGCTCGACGGGCGGCCGAAGCTGCCGGGGCGCGTGGTCGCCAACACGGCGCTGGCGCGGACGTTCGAGGCGATCGCGCGGGACGGCGCGGACGCCTTCTACACGGGGGAGATCGCAAAGGAGATCGTCGCGGCGACGCGGCGCGGGCCGGGCCCGCCCGGGGCGATGACGCTCGCCGATCTCTCCGGCTACAAGGCGCGGGCGCGCGCGCCCGTCTGCGGCGCCTATCGCGGCTACAAGGTCTGCGGCATGGGCCCGCCGTCTTCGGGCGGCACCACCGTCATTCAGATCCTGGGGCTTGTCGAGCGCTTCGATTTGAAGGGGCCGGGCCCGTGGAGCCCGCGCGCCTGGCATCTGATCGGCCAAGCGAGCGCGCTGGCCTTCGCCGACCGCAACCGCTATCTGGCCGATACCGACTTCGTTCGCGTGCCGGTGAAGGGCCTGCTCGACCGCGGCTATCTGGCGCGGCGGAGCGCCACGATCACCGGGTTGGTCGTCAAGGGCCGCGCCAAGCCCGGCACGCCGCCCGGCGCCCGCGCCGAGCGCTTCGGTGACGGCATGACGCCGGAGCTGCCCTCGACCAGCCACCTCTCCATCGTCGACAGCGACGGCAATGCGGTGGCGATGACGAGCTCGATCGAGCACGCCTTCGGCTCGCGGCGCATGGTGGGCGGCTTTCTCCTGAACAACGAGCTGACGGATTTCTCATTCCGGGCGCGGCGGGGCAAGCGCCTGGTCGCGAACCGGATCGAAGGCGGCAAGCGGCCGCGCAGCTCGATGGCGCCGACCATGGTCTTCGGCGCGGACGGAAAGCTGGTGCTGGTGATCGGCTCGCCGGGGGGCAGCCGGATCATCGGCTATGTGGCGCAGCGCGTGATCGCGGTGCTCGACTGGCGCATGGACGTGCAGAGCGCGATCGCCATGGGCCACGCGCTCTCGCGCAATCACGGGCTAGAGCTCGAGCGTCGCACCCGCGCGGCGCGGATGGCGACGGCGCTGAGAAGGCTCGGCCACCGGGTTCGGGTCGGTCCCATGAACTCAGGGCTGCACGGCATCCAAGTGCTGCCCGACGGCACGCTCATCGGCGGCGCCGATCCGCGGCGCGAAGGGATCGTGGACGGGGAGTAGCCTGCTAGGCCGAAGCGACGTTAGTGAAGTTGCGCCGGACGCTCGGCCATCGCCTCTTCGACGCTGGTGACGCTGAGATCGAGGACGAGATTCCAGTCGGTCTGCTTCATCGCCAGGGCGAGCAGATGCACCAGCGAATGGACGATCTGATCGTCCATGCCGAGCGAGACCAGGCGCTTGTCGATCGTCTCGAAGATGAGGCGCGGCGGTTCGCTGGGCTCGGGGCTGCCGATGGTCAAGCCCACCACCAACGTCGGCTCCTCGCCAAGGGGGAACTCGGTCGCGGTTTCCTCGAAGGTGTGGCCGAACTGCTCCTCGTCGACCGCCTTCTCGTGCTGATAGGCCATCACGCTTTCGCGCGACGCCGCATCGGTCGCGAGCAGAGCCGAAGGGTTCGCCTCGACGACCTTGATGAGGCCCTGCCAGAGTGCCTTGGTGAAGCGCCGCGTGAGCCACAGCCGCACCTCGGTCTGGTCGTGCGTGCTGATGCGCAGGACGAGGCGGTCCTCGCCGGCGTCGTAGTCGAGCTTCAGCTGGTGCAGCGCTCCAGACATGGGCCCAAGGATAGGCCGGAATGGTTTCCGAATGGTTGGCCCGGCGGCAAGTTCAACCGAAATTTATTATGGTTTTCAATGCATTAACCATAGAGAAGTGCAGGAACCGGTAACGCGCGCAAGTCCCCTCACCCGATCCTCGCTTCCGGGGAGGTGACCGACCCAAAGGGTCTTACGCGCGCTTTTCGGCGATGTCGTCGGGCAGGATCGGGTTCTGCAGGAGGGAGACGATCTCCTTGGGCACGATCTGCCAGAATTTCGGCATCTCCAGATCCCAGTCGCGCAGGATGCGCTCGGCAAAACGCGAGCCCGTCGCGCGGTGGTGCTGCTCGACGAGGGCGCGGGCGACGCCCTCCCAGTGCTGGGTGGCGATCCGCTGCCAGAGCACCGAGTCGTCGTTGATGAAGGTGCCGAGATCGCCGGCCTCGTCATAGACGAAGGCCATGCCGCCGGTCATGCCGGCCGCGAAGTTGTCGCCGACCGGCCCCAGAATGACGACGGTGCCGCCGGTCATGTACTCGCAGCCATTGGCCCCGCAGCCCTCGACCACCGCCTCGGCGCCGGAGTTGCGCACGGCGAAGCGCTCGCCCGCCTGGCCGGCGGCGAAGAGCTTGCCGGCGGTGGCGCCGTAGAGAACGGTGTTGCCGATGATCACGTTGTCCTGGGTCACCAGCGCGGAAGAAGCCGGTGGGCGGATCACGATCATGCCGCCGGAAAGCCCCTTGCCGACATAATCGTTGGCGTCGCCGAACACTTCGAGCTTCAGGCCCTGGACCGCGAAGGCGCCCAGCGACTGCCCCGCCGAGCCGCGCAGCCGCACGGTGATGTGCCCGGACTTCAAGCCCGCCATGCCGTATTTGCGGGTGATCATCGACGAGAGCTTGGTGCCGATCGCGCGCTGGGTGTTGCGGATGTTGTAGGCGAGCTGCATGCGCTCGCCGGTCCGCATGCCGGTCATCTTGGTGTCTTCGATGAGGCGCGCATCGAGCGTCTCGGGCACCTCGTTCCGGCCTTCCAGGACGCAGTATTGCGGCAGGTCGCCGGCATCGCCCTTGGCGAGGATCGGGTTGAGGTCGAGGTCGTCGAGATGCTCGCTGCCGCGGCTCACCTGGGTCAGCAGGTCGGTGCGGCCGATGATCGAGGTGAGCGAGGGCGCGCCCAGCGAGGCCAGGATCTCGCGCACCTCCTCGGCGACGAAGGGAAGAGGTTGATGACCTTCTCCGGCGTGCCGGTGAACTTGTCGCGCAAGCTGTCCTGCTGGGTGCAGACGCCGACCGGGCAGGTGTTGGAATGGCACTGGCGCACCATGATGCAGCCCATGGCGACGAGCGCGGTGGTGCCGATGCCGAACTCCTCGGCCCCCAGAATGGCGGCGATGACGACGTCGCGGCCGGTCTTCAGGCCGCCGTCGGTGCGCAGCTTGACCCTGTGGCGGAGGCCGTTGAGGGTGAGCACCTGATGCGTCTCGGCGAGCCCCATCTCCCAGGGGATGCCGGCATATTTGATGCTCGACTGGGGCGAGGCGCCGGTGCCGCCGTTGTGTCCGGAGATCAGGATCACGTCGGCCTTGGCCTTGGCCACGCCGGCCGCAACCGTGCCGACGCCGTTCTGGGCCACCAGCTTCACGCAGACCGAGGCGTCCGGGTTGATCTGCTTGAGGTCATAGATGAGCTGGGCCAGATCCTCGATCGAGTAGATGTCGTGATGCGGCGGCGGCGAGATCAGCGTCACGCCCGGCGTCGAGTGCCGCAGACGCGCGATCAGCTCGGTGACCTTGAGGCCGGGCAGCTGGCCGCCCTCGCCGGGCTTGGCGCCCTGGGCGATCTTGATCTCGATCTCGCGGCAGTTGTTGAGGTACTCCGCCGTCACGCCGAAGCGGCCGCTCGCGATCTGCTTGATTGCCGAGCTGGCGTTATCGCCGTCGGCGCGTTGCTTGTAGCGCGCCGGATCCTCGCCGCCCTCGCCGGAATCCGACTTGGCGCCGATCCGGTTCATGGCGATGGTCAGCGTCTCGTGCGCCTCGGGGCTCAAGGCTCCCAGTGAGATGCCGGGCGAGACCAGCCGCTTGCGCAGCTCGGTGATCGAATCGACGTCGTCGATCGGGATCGGATCGTCCTTGAAGTCGAAGGCGAGCAGGTCGCGCAGATGGATGGGCGGCATCGCGTAGACCGCCTCGGTATAGCGCCGGTAGGTGCCGTAGCTGTCGGTGGCGACGGCCTGCTGCAGCAGATGGATCTGCCGGCCCTCGAAGGCGTGCATCTCGCCGGTGCGCCGATAGCGGTAGAAGCCGCCGACAGGCAGCGTCGCCACACCCTCGCGGTAGGCCTGGGCGTGAATCGCCGCGACCTTGGTCTGGATGCCGGGCAGGCCGATGCCGGAGATGCGCGAGGGCATGTCGGGGAAGAACTCGCCGACGAGCGCGCGCGACAGACCCACGGCCTCGAAGTTGTAGCCGCCGCGATAGGACGACAGCACCGAGATGCCCATCTTCGACATCACCTTGAGGATGCCGTCGCCGACCGCCTTCTTGTAGCGGTGGAGCGCCTCGATCAGGGTCATCTCGCCGAAGAGCCCACGCCGGTGACGGTCGGCGATCGCCTCCTGGGCGAGATAGGCGTTGACCGTCGTGGCACCGACGCCGATCAGCACCGCGAAGTAGTGCGTGTCGAGACATTCGCCGGAGCGCACGTTGAGCGTGGTGAAGGTGCGGAGCTCCTGGCGCACCAGGTGCGAGTGCACCGCGCCCGCCGCGAGGATCATCGGCACCGGCGCGCGTGTGGCGCTGATATGCTCGTCGGTCAGGATGACGTGGACCGCGCCCTCGCGGATGCCGTCATCGGCCGCCTGGCAGATGTTGTCGATCGCCTCGCGCAGCGCCGCGTCGCCGCCCGCCGGATCGAAGGTGCAGTCGACCTCGATCGCGGTCTCGCCCATATAGTCGCGCATCGCGCGGAACTCGCCGTTCAGCAGCACCGGGCTCTCGAGCTGCAGCGTGCGGACCTGGGCCTCGTCCTCGTCGAGGATGTTGCCGAGATTGCCCAGGCGCGTTTTCAGCGACATGACGCGGCGCTCGCGCAGGCTGTCCATCGGCGGATTGGTAACCTGGCTGAAATTCTGCCGGAAGAAGTGATGCAGCCCGCGATACTTGTCGGAAAGCACGGCGAGCGGCGTGTCGTCGCCCATCGACCCGGTGGTTTCTTTTGCATCCTCGACCATCGGATGAAGGATCAGCTCGACCTCCTCCATGGTCCAGCCGAAGGCGAGCTGGCGCCGGCGCAGCTCATCGCGCTCGAGCGCGCTTGCTTCACCGACCCCCGCCTCGGCGATGACGCTGTCGAGCTGGGTGATGCCTTTGACCCATTTGCCGAAGGGCCGGCGCGCGGCGCACATGTCCTTCAGCTCGCCGTCGTGGAAGAAGCGGCCGTCCTTCAGATCGACGCCGATCATCTGACCGGGCCCGACGCGGCCCTTCTCGACCACGGAGAGCTCGTTCACCTTCACCATGCCGGTTTCCGAACCGACGATCAGCAGACCGTCGCCGGTGACCGTATAGCGGAGCGGCCGGAGCCCGTTGCGGTCCATGCCCGCGAGCACCCAGCGTCCGCCGAAGGCGCAGATCGCGGCCGGGCCGTCCCACGGCTCCATCACCGAGTTGGCGTAGGCGTAGAGCGCCTGGTGATCTTCCTGCACGCTTTTGCGGTAAGACCAGCTGTCCGGGATCATCAGCGTCTTGGTCATCGGCAGCGAGCGGCCGCCGCGCACCAGAAGCTCGAACACGGCGTCGAGCGCGGCCGAGTCGGAGCTGCCCGGCTGGACGATCGGTTTGATGTCCTCGATGGCGTCGCCGAAGATTTCCGATGAGAGCCGCGGCTCGTGGCTCTTCATCCAGCGCATGTTGCCGCGCAGCGTATTTATCTCGCCGTTATGCGCGAGCACGCGGAAGGGCTGGGCGAGCGGCCAGGTCGGGAAGGTGTTGGTCGAGTAGCGCTGGTGGTAGATCGCGAAGTTCGAGATGAAGCCTTCGTCGAGCAGGTCGGGATAGAAATGCGTCAACTGCTCGGCCAGGAACATGCCCTTGTAGATCACCGAGCGACAGCTGAGCGAAGCGATGTAGAAGTGGCTGATGTTGGCGTCGAGCACGGCCTTCTCGATGCGCCGGCGCATGATGTAGAGGTCGGTCTCGAACTGGGTGTCGGAGACGTCGCGCGTATTGGCGATCATGATCTGCTCGATCTCAGGGCGTGTCGCGCGCGCCTTCTCGCCGATCACCGAGACGTCGACCGGCACCTGGCGCCAGCCGTAGATCACGTAGCCGAAGCCGAGCACTTCCGATTCGACGATGGAGCGGCAGGCTTCCTGCGCCGCGAAATCGGTGCGCGGCAGGAAGATCATGCCGACGCCGAGCCGGCCCGGCAGCACTTCGTGGCCGGTGCGCTCGACATGCTGCTTGAAGAAGTCCTGCGGGATCTGGACGTGGATGCCGGCGCCGTCGCCGGTCTTGCCGTCGGCGTCGACCGCGCCGCGGTGCCAGACGGCCTTCAGCGCATCGATGCCGGCTTCCACGACGTCGCGCCGCGGCGTGCCGTCGATCGAGGCCACCAGGCCGACACCGCAATTGTCGTGCTCGTTCGCCGGATCGTAGAGACCCTCGGCGGCGAGGCGCGCGGCCTCGGCGTCGCGGCGCAACTTCCAGTCGTTGGCCCGATCGTTGGCAGCGTCGGTCATGGTCGTGATCCTTCCAAACGTGCGTGCGGTCCTTTGATCAGGCACCTGATCAGGCGCCGCCCGCGCGATACCAATTGCCGTAGAGCATCAACCCCAGCATCAGCGGCGGGATCAGCGCCAAAGCGCGGCCGCCCCAGCGAAGCTCGCCGCTCTCCTTGCCGAAGAGCGTCGGCGTCACGGTGAGGCTGACCAAGGTCAGCAGGCCCACCAGCACCAAGAGCGCGTAGATGCGCGCCGTGCTCAGCGTGCGTTCTACGATCCTGCGCTCTCCGCTTCTCTGAAGCGTGCGCTCCACGAAAGCGACGCTGCCCGCGCGCCGCACGGGCACGATGCTCCACAGATTGAGCGCCAGGACGACGTTCGCCAGCAGCGCCGCGAAGAACACGGCATTGCGCGGGAAGCGCTGCCACGGTCCCCAACCCAGACGCTCGCGCGGTGCGGTGCTCATTCACGTGCGCGCCTCGCCTCTTGCTATTCCGCCGCCACGGAGGCGGCCGCGTCGCTTTGGTCGGCTTCCTCCGCGCGGTCGATCCATTGCGCGACGCTCTCGGCGGCATCGCGGCCGTCGCGCACCGCCCAGACGACGAGCGAGGCGCCGCGCACGATGTCGCCCACCGCGAAGACGCCGTCGAGATTGGTCATCATCGACTTCCAGTTGACCCGGATGGTGCCCCACTGGGTGACGCTGAGCTCGGGCTCGCCGAAGAGCTTCGGGATATCCTCGGGGTCGAAGCCGAGCGCCTTGATCGCGAGATCGCATTCGAGCGTGAAGGAGGAGTTCTCGATCGGCTCGGGCGTCTGGCGCCCGGTCGCATCGGCGGCACCCAGGCGCATGCGGTGCGCGCGCACGCCGCTCACCGCCTCCTCGCCGAGGAAGGCCTCGGGCGCGGAGAGCCAGACGAACTCCACGCCCTCCTCCTCGGCGTGACTGACCTCGCGCATCGAGCCCGGCATGTTGTCGCGGTTGCGGCGGTAGAGGCAGCGCACCGACTTGGCGCCCTGACGCACCGCGGTGCGCACGCAGTCCATCGCCGTGTCGCCGCCGCCGATGACGACAACGTGCTTGCCGTGCGCGTTCAGATTGCCGTTTTCGTATTCGGGCACCTCGTCGCCGAGCCCCTTGCGGTTGCTCGCCACGAGATAGGAAAGCGCGGGCACGATGTTCTTCAGCCCCACGCCGGGCACGGAGATGTCGCGGCCCTTGTAGACGCCGGTGGCGATCAGCACGGCGTCGTGCTTCTGGCGGAGCTCGGCGAGGCTGGCGTCGCGGCCGACCTCGAAGTTGAGCTTGAACTCGACCTTGGCGTCGCGCAGCAGCTTCTCGCGGCGCGCGACGACGTCCTTCTCCAGCTTGAAGTTCGGGATGCCGTAGACGAGCAGCCCGCCGACGCGGTCGTAGCGGTCGTAGACGGTGACCTGAAAGCCCTTGCGCCGCAGCTCTTCGGCCGCGGCCATGCCGCCCGGCCCGGCGCCGATGATGCCGATCGATTCCGGGCGCTCGCGCACCGGCGTTGCCGGCTTGACCCAGCCGCGCTCGAAGGCGGTGTCGGTGATGTACTTCTCGATCGAGCCGATAGTGACCGTGCCGTGACCGGCCTGCTCGATCACGCAGTTGCCCTCGCAGAGCCGGTCCTGCGGGCAGATGCGGCCGCAGATCTCGGGCATGTTGTTGGTCGCCGAGGACGCCTCGTAGGCCTCCTCCAGGCGCCCCTCGGCGGTCAGCAGCAGCCAGTCGGGAATGTTGTTCTGGAGCGGGCAGTGGATCTGGCAATAGGGAATGCCGCATTGCGAGCAGCGGCTTGCCTGCTCGGCCGCCTTCTCCTCCGCGAACTCGTCGTAGATCTCGTCGAAATCCTCACGGCGCGCATCGGCCGAGCGCTTGCGCGGCATGGTCTGGTCGACCGTAACGAATTTCAGCATCGCATTGCTCATGCGCCGATTCCCGACCCTGCCATCAATGTTCGGAGACCCAACCGGGCGCCCATTCCGTTTGGTTATGGTTGATTTGGGCGCCGACCCCGATTTCAGTCTTTACCATGTAAGCCAAAATGCTACGGATTTCCAGCCAAAAGCGACATTAAAAGCAGCAATACTGACCTATTAACATTAACGAAACACTTATAAAGCGCATCAGTTCGCCGCACCGCACCATAATGGCCTATCCTTAGTACCATTATGGGACTAATTACGAACTTCGAGGCGTCACAACACGGTGGTATGCTGGCGATGGGGGTTACTAGGGGGGCTACATGCCGCTTCTTCACATCGCCGTCGTGGCGATCGTGCAGGGTATTACCGAATTCCTGCCGATCAGTTCGTCGGGACATCTCATTCTCGCCTGGCAGGCGCTGGAACAGGGCACGGGCCAGCCGGTGCCGCCCGAAGCCCAGCAGCTGGTGATGGACATCTCCGTCCATGTCGGCACCCTGGGCGCCGTCATGGCCTATCTCTGGCGCGAGATCTGGCTGATCCTGCGTGGGATGGGCCTCGCCGTGCGCGGACGTCCGTCACCGGGGCTGAGGCTTCTGGGCCTGCTGGACGATCCCGGTCGTCATCGGCGGCCTTCTCCTGGATACGTTCGTCGGCACGGCGCTGCGCAGCGCAGAGGTGATCGGCTGGGCCTTCATCGTCTTCGGTCTGCTGCTCTATGTCGTCGACCGGATCTCGCTGACGGTCAAGCGCATGGAGCATTTCGGCGTCGGCAGCGCGGTCTTCGTCGGCTTCGCCCAGGTGCTGGCGCTGATCCCCGGGACCAGCCGGGCCGGCATCACCATGACCGCGGCTCGCGCGCTGGGCTACGAGCGGATCGACTCGGCGCGCTTCTCGATGCTGCTCTCGATCCCGACGATCATCGCGGCCGGCGGTTTGGCCGGCTACAAGATCTACAAGTCCGCGAACGCCTCGCTCGGCTTCGATGCGCTGCTGGGTGCGGCGCTCTCCTTCGTCGTGGCGTTCCTGGCGATCCTGGCGATGATGTCGTGGCTGAAACGCGCGAGCTTCACGCCCTTCGTGATCTACCGGCTGATCTTCGGCGTTTTCCTGCTGGCCGTATTCTACGGGGCGCTGAAGGACCAGCTGCCCGGGCTGACGCTGCAGTAGACCTCGGTCCTCACGGTCGTTAGAGCGGCCATTAATTGTAGGGGCGGGTTTCAAACCCGCCCGCGATCAGCGCCATGCGGAAAGACAGGCGGGTCTGAAACCCGCCCCTACAAATAAAGAAGGACCGCAATTGCCTACGCCGGGCGCGTCTCGGTGTGGCGGCCGTGGCGGCGGAAGCGGCCGAGATAAGACGGCACGATCGCCTCGGCCGAGGTTGCGGTGAGGCCGAGATCGGCGAGCGTCTTCGCCTTGGCATCGACGACATTGTCCTCTTCGAGCAGGCGGAGCTGGTCGCTCGTGATCGGCGGATTGGGCAGCAGCTTGAAGAAGAACGCCCAGATGCGCGCCCACCAGAAGGGGACCGGCACGAGGAGGCGCTTGCGTTCGGTCACACGGCAGGTGAACGCGATCACCTGGCGGAAGCTCATCACCTCGGGGCCGCCGAGCTCGTATGTCGTGCCGCGCGCCTTGGGCTGGTCGAGGGCGGCAACGGCCGCATCGGCGACGTCGCCCACATAGACCGGCTGCATCTTCGTGAGCCCGCCATCGATGAAGGGAAAGCGGTCGATCCGCGTCCAGCCGAAGAGCGGCAGCACCGGCGAGAGCCGGGCCAGCATGCCGAAGGTGTTGAAGAAGCGGTCCTCCGAGCCGAAGACGACGCTGGGGGCGAGGATCGTTACGTCCGGAAAGGCCTCGCGCACCGCCTTGTCGCCCCGAGCCCGGGCGCGCGCATATTTCGAGGCCGAGTTCGTGCTCGCGCCGATGCCCGAGATATGGATGAGCCGCGGAACGCCGGCCTCCGCCGCGGCCTTGGCGATACGTTCGGCGCCCTTCACGTGGATCGCATCGAAGGTCCGCGCGCCCCGCTCGACATAAAGCGAGACGCAGTTGATCACCGCGTCGGCGCCTTCGACCGCGCGGGCCACGGCGTCGGCATCGCTGATGTCGGTGGCGATCGGCGCGATCTGGCCGACATTGCCCATGGGCTTCAGGAACAGTGCATCGTCCGGGTGACGCACGGCGACGCGCACGATCACGCCCCGGCGCGCCAGACGCTGCACGATATAGCGCCCGATGAAGCCCGATCCGCCGAAGATGGTGACGCGGTTGATGGTCATCCGATGATCCCCCAACGAGGCGCGGGACTGCTGCGCCCCTCCGTTACGCGACATCTAGCACAATATCGTTGGCGTTAGAATCGGCAGCGTTGCCGCAGCCCGCCCGAGCAGACAAGGGCTCCGCAGCGTTGACACGATGTTGCCCGATCATTAACCGGTGGTGCGGTACATATTTGTGCTAGTGCCGCGACGGACGGGGAGAGCTCGTGACCCATACGCTGCATCAGGGCGATCTGCCCGACGGTCTCGATCTCGGGACGACGGTCGCGATCGACACCGAGACCATGGGGCTCAACGTGCCGCGCGACCGGCTGTGCCTGGTCCAGCTCTATTCGGGCGACGGCACGGTGCATCTGGTGCAGTTCCGCAAAGGGTCCGGCTACGACGCGCCCAACCTGACGGCGATGCTGACCGACCCGAACGTCCTGAAGCTCTTCCATTTCGGTCGCTTCGACATCGCCGTGATGGCGCAGTGGCTGGGTGCGCTCGCCGCCCCCGTCTATTGCACCAAGATCGCGGCCAAGCTGACGCGCACCTTCACCGACCGGCACGGCTTGAAGGATCTCTGCAAGGAGCTGCTGGGCGTCGATCTCTCCAAGCAGCAGCAGACCTCCGATTGGGGGGCCGAGGAGCTTACCAAGGAGCAGCTCAAATACGCGGCGAGCGACGTGCTCTACCTCCATGCGCTCAAGGCCAAGTTCGACGAGGCGCTGGCCCGCGAAGGCCGCACCGCGCTGGCGCAGGCCGCCTTCGACTTCCTGCCCGCCCGCGCCCAGCTCGACATCGCCGGCTGGCCGGACGTCGACATCTTCGCGCATTAAAGACCTCGGCTGCGGCTCCGGCCTGCTCCCCCGCCCGACCGCCCATGAGGATACTGTCGTTGGGCGGTTGGGCGGGGAAGCGGGCTGGCGCCGTGACAAATAAACGCGCTCAACTTCAACGCCTTGCGCGAACCGGCGGCGATGCCCATCATCTTGTTAACACGTCGATAACTATGTGAGTCCGGTAGGTTTGACGGGTGCGCGCGGGGCGGGGCATACTTCGCGCCGCCGCGATATGCAGGTTCCGGGCCACCCAGTTCTGTTCATTGGGTTTTGTTGGACATCGAAGGGACCGGTTGGGGCGATGACCCCGTATCACCAAGGACCATGAAAACCAAGGCGACCGCCACGACAGCGCATCCCGACCTCGCGTCGGTCGAGCGCGTCCTGACCCTGGAGGCCGAAGGCATCCGGAAGCTCGCCGATGCGTGCGACGAGGCGATCGTCGCCGCCCTCGACATTCTGGAGAAGGTGACCGGCCGCGTCGTCGTGAGCGGCATGGGCAAGAGCGGGCACGTCGCGCGCAAGGTCGCGGCGACCATGGCCTCGGTCGGCACGCCCGCGCTCTACGTCCATCCGGGCGAGGCGAGCCACGGCGATCTCGGCATGATCACCTCGGCGGATGCGATCCTGGCGCTCTCCTATTCGGGCGAGACGGGCGAGCTTGCCGATCTCGTCGCGTATACGCGGCGCTTCTCGATCCCGCTGATCGCCATCACCGGCAAGGCGGACAGCACGCTCGCGCAGGCCGCCGACGTGGCGCTGACCCTACCCAACGCTGCCGAGGCCTGTCCGCTGGGGCTCGCGCCGACCACCTCGACCACGATGACCCTGGCGCTCGGCGACGCGCTCGCCGTCGCCCTCTTGGAGCGGCGAGGCTTTGCGAGCGACGACTGCCAGGTGCTGCATCCGGGCGGGCGGCTCGGCAAGCGGCTGATCCGCGTGCGCGACCTGATGCATGAAGGCGATGCGCTGCCGCTGGTCGACCAGGCGATGGTGATGGCCGAGGCGCTGATCATCATGACCGCCAAGGGCTTCGGCTGTGTCGGCGTGACCGACGGCGACGGCGCGCTGGCGGGCGTCATCACCGACGGCGATCTCCGCCGCAACATGGCGCCCGACCTGCTGGGCCGGACCGCCGGCGCGGTGATGACGGCGGGACCGAAGACGATCCGCGGCGAGGCGCTGGCCGCCGAAGCGCTCGGTCACATGAACGCCAATGCGATCACCAGCCTCTTCGTGGTCGCCGAGGGCCAGCCGGTCGGTATCGTGCGGATGCACGACTGTTTGCGCGCGGGCGTGGCCTGAGCCATGGACGGCCGCGACACCGACGAGCGGACTCTGCCGCGCCCGGAGGCTGGCCCTTCGGGCAAAGACGAACCCCACGCGAAGCCCAAATTCTCGGCCACGCCGCCGCCGCGCCGCGCCGCGCGCGCGGGCGTCGCCCACCGTCACCGCGATCATGCGGGCGAGCGGGCGCTGGCCGGCGCGTCGAGCCTGCGCGCCTACAATGACAACTACACCGCCTTCGTCTCGGCGATGAAGGTGGCGCTGCCGCTGCTGGCGCTGGTGCTGGTGGGTCTCGTTCTGATGCTGCCCCAGCTCCAGTCGACCGAGGAGAAGCTCCGCTCCAGCGTGACCCAGCAGATCAAGGCGCACGATCTTGAGAACCTCTACATGGTCAATGCGCGCTATGTCGGCACCGACAACAAGAACCGCGCCTACACGCTGACCGCCGACAGCGCCCGCCAGGTCTCCACCGACAGCGATCTCGTGGCGCTCGAAGGGCCCAAGGCCGACGTGGCGCTGGGCGACGGGCATTGGGTGGCGATGCAGGCCAATGCCGGCGCCTTCTATCGCAAGGCCCAGTCGCTGGTTCTGTTCGGCGACGTCAACATCTTCCACGACGACGGCTATACCGTGCGCACCGGCGAGGTCGAGATGAACCTGAAGAAGGGCACGGCGACCGGCTCCAAGCCCGTCGTTGCCCACGGGCCGCTCGGCCTCCTGCGCGCCAAAGGCTTCAAGATCCTGGAGAAGGGCGAGACGGTGCTGTTCACCGGCAAGGCGAGCCTCACGATCTATCTCGACGAAGGCAAGGCCGGACAAGGACAATTGGGTGCGATCCCCGGCCTCAGCGACAACGCGGCTGGCGACAAAAACGCAACGTCGGCAGGGACTTCGACCGGGGCCGCGGGAGGCAAGAAATGATCGAGCCGGGGCGCGCTCGCTCCGTCCTCATGTCCGCGGCCGGCCTCGCTGTTGTATCGGTCGTTTCGGCGCCCGCACTCGCCCAGAAGCTGCCCGTGCCCGGCAAGCGCGGCGAGCCGGTGCATATCGAGGCTGAGAAGGGCATCGAATGGCGGCAGAAGACCAAGGTCTACGTCGCCCGCGGCAACGCCACCGTCACGCGCGGCGACATCGTCGTCAAAGCTGAGACGCTGACCGCGCATTACCGCACGAAAAAGGACGCGAACGGCAAGGGTAAGGACGGGAAAGCCAAGGACGGCAAAGTTAAAGACGGGGCGAAGAAGGTCGCGGCGGACGGCAAGCCCAAGCCCAAGCCCGCCGGCATCGCAGGCGCGCTCGCCGGCGGCCGGCAACGCCGACGTCTACAAGGTGACGGCGAAGGGCCATGTGCGCATCGTCCAGGCCGACAAGAAGATCGCCGGCGACCGCGGCGTCTACGATCTCGACAGCGGCATCTTCCGACTGACCGGCCGGCGGGTCACGATGGAAACCCCGAAAGAAAAGATCACCGCCAACCGGAAGATCGAATACCGCACGCAACAGAAGATCGCGATCGTCGAAGGCAATGCGATCGCCTACAAGGACGACAAGAAGGTCCGCGCCGACCGCTTCACCGCGTTCTTCGCCAACGGCAAGGACGGCAATCTGGAAATCCAGCGGGTGATCGCCGAAGGCAACGTCGTGATCACCACGCCGACCGAAGTCGCCACCGCCGACCGCGGCATCTATAATCACAAGACGGGCATCGCCCAGCTGATCGGCTCGGTCAAGCTGACGCGCGGCGACAACCAGCTGAACGGCGACCGTGCCGAAGTGAACCTGAAGACCGGGGTCAGCCGGTTGCTCGCCAAGCGCGGGCGCGACGGTCGGGTGCGCGTGCTGGTCGTTCCCGGCGGCGACGTCGGCGGCGGATTGCCAAATGGGGCAATTCCGGGCACGGTGGGCAAGACGCCTGCCAAGAAAAAGAAGAAGACCAGGGGTAGAAAGTAGCCCGAACGAAATGCCGTTTCGGGGGTTGAGGCAGGGCGAATGACAACACCGGGGTCGGACTACGCAGGGCACGGTGCCGACGGTGGCCCGCAGGCCAGCCATGGCGCCGGCCATGATACCAACCATGAAGGTAGCCGGGGCGAGGGCGCCGCGGTGGCGGCTGAGACCACGGCACAACCCGCCGCGCAGACCCATGCGAGCACCGGACTGATCGCACAAGGGCTCGGCAAGCGCTTCGGCCGCCGGCCGGTGCTGCGCGGGGTCTCGGTCTCGGTCCAGCGCGGCGAGGCGGTGGGGCTGCTGGGCCCCAATGGTGCGGGCAAGACGACCTGCTTCTACATCATCACCGGCCTCATCCGCGCCGAGTACGGCGTCGTCATCCTCGACGGCCAGGACATCACCGATCTGCCGATGTATCGCCGCGCGCGTCTCGGCGTCGGCTACCTGCCGCAGGAGCCGTCGATCTTCCGCGGGCTCTCGGTGGAGAACAACGTGCGCGCCGTACTCGAAGTCGTCGAGCCGAACCGCGAGGCGCGCGAGGCGAAGCTCGACCAGCTGCTGCAGGAATTCGGCATCGACCATCTGCGCAAGACGGCCGCGATCGCGCTCTCGGGCGGCGAGCGCCGGCGCGTGGAAATCTCGCGCGCGCTCGCCTCCGATCCGAGCTTCGTTCTGCTCGACGAGCCGCTCGCCGGCATCGATCCGATCGCGGTTAACGACATCCGCGATCTGATCGCGCATCTGAAGCACAGGGGTATCGGAGTACTCATTACAGACCATAATGTGCGCGAGACGCTGGGCATCGTCGACCGCGCCTATATCCTTCACGAGGGGGTCGTTCTGATGGACGGAACACCCGCGCAAATCGTTGAAAATGAAGACGTTCGCCGTGTTTACCTGGGCGAAACGTTTAGTCTCTAGATATCTCCTATGGCACTGAATCAGCGGCTCGATCTAAGACAGGCCCAAGCCCTCGTCATGACGCCGCAACTGCAGCAGGCCATCAAGCTGCTGCAGCTTTCAAACCTCGAACTCTCCGATTATGTCGAAGAGGAACTCGAGAAGAACCCGCTGCTGCAACGCGATGACGGCAGCGACGGAACGGTTGACGGGGACCGCCAGGATGGCACGGGCGACGATGGGGACGAGGCCCCGCAGCCGGTAAACGGCGAAGCGGCGGCGCTCGAGACGTTCGGCCTTTCGGCGGACGACGGCATCGCCGCGCCCGGCGAGGCACCGCTCGATACCGACTACGACAACATGTGGAACGGCGGCACCGATCCGGCGCCGCCGCCCTCGCTGCCGAGCGCTGCCGGCAATCACAGCTCGGCCATGGACAGCAACGTGCTGGAGCAGACCGTCGCCGATACGCAGACGCTGAACGAATTCCTGCAAAGCCAGATCGACGCCGATTTCGAGGACCCGCGCGCACGGCTGATCGCCTCGCATCTGATCTCGCTGCTCGACGAGGCGGGCTATCTGATGGGCGCGACCGCGCAGATCGCCGACCAGATCGGCTGTGCGCACGACGAAGTCGAAGGCGTGATCGGGCGCCTGCAATCGCTCGAGCCGACCGGCATCTTCGCGCGCGACCTTAGCGAATGCCTGGCGCTGCAGCTGAAAGAGCGCGACCGCTACGACCCGGCGATGGCCGCCTTAATCGACAATCTCGACCTCGTCGCCAAGCGCGACTTCGCGGGGCTGAAGCGCCTTTGCGGCGTCGACGGCGAAGACCTCACCGACATGCTGGCCGAATTGAAACGGCTCAACCCGAAGCCGGCGCTGGCCTTCTCCAGCGAAGCCGCGATGCCGGTGACGCCCGACGTGTTCGTGAGCGCCGATTCCGCCGGCGGCTGGGTGGTCGAGCTCAACAACGACACGCTGCCGCGCGTCCTCGTCGACCGCAGCTATCACGCCGAGACCGGCGCGCGCGCGCGGACCGATGACGACCGCAACTATATCAACGAGCAGTTCCAGTCGGCGAACTGGCTGGTGCGCGCGCTCGACCAGCGCGCCAACACCATCCTCAAAGTGTCGACCGAGATCGTACGCCAGCAGGACGGTTTCCTGCGCCACGGCATCCAACACCTGAAGCCGCTGGTGCTGCGCGACATCGCGGAGAAGATCGAGATGCACGAGAGCACGGTCTCGCGCGTCACCACGAACAAGTTCATCGCCACCCCGCGCGGCATCTTCGAGCTCAAGTATTTCTTCACCGCGGCGATCTCCGCCTCCGACGGCGGCTGCGACCTCTCAGCCGAGGCGGTGCGCCACCGCATCAAGGCGCTGGTCGAGGCCGAGCCCGCCGACAAGGTGCTGTCCGACGACGCGATCGTGACCGCCTTGCGCGCCGACGGCGTCGATATCGCGCGGCGGACGGTGGCGAAATACCGCGAGGCCATGAAGATCCCCTCCTCGGTGGAACGGCGCCGGGCCAAGAATGCGGTGATGTAACGTTAACGTTTTGAACTGCGCGAAGCCGCGCAAACTGTGACGTTTTTTGGTACGCTTGACTCGCATTTTACGACTCACTAGGGTGCCGCGCCTTGATGAGGCCGCCGGCGCCGGGAACGGCTGATGGGGCGGCCCCGACACCCAATTTCGAGCGACATGCAGCTTTCCGTTACCGGTAAGCAGATCGATATCGGCCAGGCGCTCCAGGAGCACGTGACCGAGGCGCTCAATGGCGCGGTCGAGAAGTATTTCGGCAACGCCATGGACGGCAACGTCGTGTTCTCCCGCGAGGCGCATGAGATCCACGCCGAGATCACGGTCCATGTCGGCAAGGGCATCCAGATCCAGGCGCATGCCACGGCGGGCGACGCTTACGGCGCCTTCGATCTTGCAACCGATCACATGGCCAAGCGCTTGCGCCGCTACAAACGCCGCCTGCGCGACCATCACCGCTCGGCGCGCAACGACGAGACGATCCCCGCCCAGGCCTTCGTGTTGGCCGGGGAAGGCCCCGACGATGCGGAGCCGGCCAGCGACGAGCCGGTCGTGGTCGCCGAGATGGAAGCGGAGATCCCCAGCCTCACCGTGGGCGAGGCCGTGATGCGCCTCGATCTATCGAATACCCCCGCCATGATGTTCCGCAACACCGCCCATGGCGGGCTCAATATGCTCTACCGCCGGCCCGATGGCACCATCGGCTGGGTCGATCCACGCGGCAATCGAGAGCAATCCTGACGGCGCAACCGCGCAGGTCCTGGATAATCGGGAAAGGCATTTATGGACATCACCGAACTGATCGGCGTGGACACAGTCGTTCCCAGCCTGCGGGTCTCGAGCAAGAAACAAGCCTTGCATGAGCTGGCCAGGCGCAGCGCCGAGCTGACGGGGATGTCGGAGCGGGCGATCTTCGACGTGCTGCTGGAGCGCGAGCGCCTGGGCACCACCGGCGTGGGCAACGGCATCGCGATCCCGCATGGCAAGCTTCCGGAGCTTAAGAAGCTGCACGGGCTTTTTGCGCGCCTGGACCAACCGATCAATTTCGATGCGATCGACGACCAGCCGGTCGACCTCATTTTCCTGCTGCTGGCCCCGGAGGGCGCGGGCGCCGATCACCTGAAGGCGCTGGCCCGTGTCTCGCGTTTGCTGCGCGACCCGCAGATCTGCCAGAAGGTCCGTGGCTCCGACAACGCGGAGGCGATCTACGCGCTGCTCGCCAACGCCGCGACGAACCAGGCGGCGTAACGGACGCTCGCAGGTCTAGCGGGGCAATTTAGTTCCTTCCTGAAGCATATGTACTGAAACGCTTTCAGCGTTTCAGTCCCCTCACCCTAACCCTCTCCCGCAAGGGGAGAGGGAATTAGGACAGCACGCTTCTTTTCCCTCTCCCCTTGAGGGAGAGGGAGGGACCCGCGGCCCGATAGGGTCGTGGGAGGGTGAGGGGTATGGGCGCTTAGCCCGGGCTCTGACCTCAGTGGACGCTGACGGGCTCCAGGTCGTTCTGGCGCACGGTGGCGAAGGCGACCTCGCGGTCGGCCAGCATGGCCATTTCCTGACCGTCGGCGGCATGGATCGCAAAGGCGGTCTTACCGTCCTCAAGGGTCACGGGCTTGACGTAGGCGACCTGCTCGATCCCCAGATGGGCGAGCGCGTCGGCGGTGATGTGCCGCAAATCCTGATGTTCATGCATGGGTTTCGTCCTTTCGCTGAGAGGGGCCGCGGGGCTCAGGACTTGGCGGCCGATTTGGCCGCCGACCGGGCTTTGGCCTTGCCCGAGCCTTGCGCGTCGGCTTCGACATCGATCGTCTCGGCTTTGGCGGCTTTGCCGCCCTCACCACCTGCACCTTTGATGGCGACGGTCTGCACCTTGGATTCGACGAGCGGGCGTTCGAGATCGATATGCAGCAGCCCGTTGTCGAGCTCGGCCCCCACCACCTCGATACCGTCGGCCAGCACGAACATGCGCTGGAACTGACGCCCGGCGATGCCGCGGTGGAGATAGACCTTGTCGGCGTCCTCGGCCTGCTTGCCGCGCACGAGAAGCTGGTTGTTCTCGACCTGGACGGTCAGGTCGTCCATCGAGAAGCCGGCGACCGCGAGGGTGATGCGCAGCCGGTTCTCCGCGCTCTGCTCGATATTGTAGGGCGGAAAGCCGTCGGACGAGGCTTTGGAGATCCGGTCGAGCGTACGCTCGAACTGATCGAATCCGAGGAGAAACGGGCTGTTGAACAGCGAAAGTCGTGACATGGCAGGTCTCCTCCTGTGATGAGCGAGTTGCCGTTCGTATGACGCCGGCCCCGATGATCCGGGCGCCGGGGGACGGCCCAATCTGGCACCGTCCGTATCAATAATGTGGGATTTGCCGCGCGCCGGATCAAGCGGCCCGGGCCGGTGCCCCAAAAACCGCAGAAACCGTTTGATTCCGCCCCCTCCGACAACCCAGTATCGGGTCCAATCAGGCGACAGGAGGGAGGCCCGGCCGATGGCGGCCCATGACCATGACGACCCCGTCTTCGCGCGCTACCGCGTCCAGCCGGGCAGTACGGACTTCTCGCTAGCGTCCTTCGACCCGCAGGAAAAGACCTGCTTTCCCGACCGCAAGGCCGCGGAGAAGCAGTTCGAGGACGACGTGGAGGCGATCGTGGAGGTCCAGAACGCCTTCTATGCCTGTCAGAAGAAGGCCCTCCTCTGCGTCTTCCAGGCGCGCGACGCCGGCGGCAAGGACGGCACGGTGCGCAAGGTGTTCGGGCCGGTCAATCCCGCGGGCGTCCGGGTCACCAACTTCAAGAAGCCCTCCGACGAGGAACTCGCCCACGATTATCTGTGGCGCATCCACAAAGCCGTGCCGAAGCGCGGCATGATCGGCATCTTCAACCGCTCGCACTACGAGGACGTGCTGGTCGTCCGCGTGCTCGAGCTGGCGCCGCGCAAGCGTGTCGAGGAGCGCTACGACCAGATCAACGCCTTCGAGAAATACCTCGCCGAGAACGACGTGGAGATCCTCAAATTCTATCTGCACATCTCCAAGGACGAGCAGAAGCAGCGCTTCCAGGAACGGCTCGACGATCCGCGCAAGCACTGGAAGTTCAATCCGGCCGATCTCGAGATGCGCGCACGCTGGGACGATTTCACGGCGGCCGCGGACCTCGCGATCGGGCGCTGCTCGACCGCGCACGCGCCGTGGTTCGTGATCCCGGCCAACCGCAACTGGTACCGCAATGCCTGCATTGCCCGCATCGTGCGCAGGACGATCGAGGCAACCGATCCCGAATGGCCGGCGCTCGAAGACGACATGTCCGGCATCGTGATCGACTAGGCCGATGGCGAGCGTCCTTTACGCCGTAGCAGCGGCGCTGGCGGAGATCGCCGGCTGCTTTGCCTTCTGGGCCTGGCTGCGGTTGGAAAAGTCGGCCTGGTGGGTGGTGCCGGGGCTGGTGAGCCTGGCGCTCTTCGCCTTCCTGCTGACGCGGATCGAGAGCGCGTTCGCCGGGCGCACTTATGCGGCTTACGGCGGCGTCTACATCGCCGCCTCGCTCGCCTGGCTGGCCTTCGTCGAGGGTCAGCGGCCGGACCGCTGGGACCTGATCGGCGCGGTGGTGTGTCTCGCGGGGGCCGCGGTGATCCTGTTCGCGCCGCACGGGGCGAAGAGTTAGCCGGGCCGCCGCGCGCCGGGCGATGCAAATGACGCTTCCGCGAACCGGGAACGCGGTGTACACGCCTATCACCAAGCGTGAGCGAGCGAGCGCAATGTGACGATCAAAGCGACAAAAAAGAAGACCCCGGGCCTCAAGCGCAAGAAGAAGCGCGAGCCGATGCTGGTCGGCTGGCGCGAGTGGGTCGGGCTGCCCGATCTCGGCGTGCAGATGGTAAAAGCGAAGATCGATACCGGCGCGCGCTCCTCCGCGCTCCACGCCTGGCACATTCGTCCCTTCGACAAGGAGGGCGAGAAGTGGGTCGCCTTCGTGCTGCATCCGATGCAGCGCGACAATCATGTCGTCATCGAATGCGAGGCGCCTGTGCTGGGCGAGCGCCATGTGCGCAGCTCCAGCGGCGCGCTTCAGCAACGCTACGTTATCAAAACAATTCTCGAGTTGGGGGTGCGCCGCTGGCCGATTGAGCTTACCTTAACGGCGCGGGATCAGATGGGCTTCAGAATGCTGTTGGGCCGAACCGCCCTGCGGCGACGTGCAATCATCGATCCCAGCCGCTCGTTTCTGTCAACGCGCCGGCTCAACAATGAGCCGTGAGCGCGGAGCGGCATTTTCCAGCAACTGACGGATCGGGAGATGACGACATGAAAATGCTGATGCTCGCGCGAAACCCGAACCTCTACTCGCACAAGCGATTGGTGGAGGCCGCCGAGGCGCGTGGACACACGCTCGACATCCTGCACACGCTGCGCGTGGTGATGAACATCACCTCGCACCGCCCGGAGGCGTACTATCACGGCGAGAAGCTGACCGGTTATGACGTGGTGATCCCCCGGATCGGCGCCTCGATCACCTTCTATGGGCTCGCCGTGCTGCGGCAGTTGGAGATGATGGGCATGTGGCCGCTCAACGAGTCGGTCGCGATCGGGCGTTCCCGCGACAAGCTGCGCTCGGTGCAGCTCCTGGCGCGGCGCGGCATCGGTCTGCCGGTCACCGCCTTTGCCCACGACCCCAAACAGTCCGGCGAGGTTATCGAGATTGCCGGCGGCGCCCCGGTCGTCATAAAGCTGTTGGAGGGCACCCAGGGCATCGGCGTGGTGCTCGGCGAAACCGAACGTTCGGCCAAGTCGGTGATCGAGGCCTTCCGCGGCGCCAATGTGAATATCCTCGTGCAGGAGTTCATCAAGGAGGCGGGCGGCACCGACATCCGGGCGCTGGTCATCGGCGAGCGCGTGATCGCGGCCATGAAGCGCACCGGCGCGGCCGACGATTTCCGCTCCAACCTGCATCGCGGCGGCAGCGCCCAGTCGATCAAGATCACGCCGGAGGAGCGCTCTACCGCCGTACGCGCGGCCAGGATCATGGGCCTCAATGTCTGCGGCGTCGACATGCTGCGCTCCAATCACGGGCCGGTGGTGATGGAGGTGAACTCCTCGCCGGGCCTGGAGGGCGTGGAGAAGGCCACCGGCATCGACGTCGCCGGCAAGATTATCGAGTTCATCGAGAAAAACTGGAAGGCCGGTAAGACAAATACGCGCGGATCCGGATGAGCGCCAAGCGCGCGCCGTTCCAGATCGGCGATGCAAGCGTGGAGTCGGGCTCGCAGGTCGTCGTCGATCTGCCGGTCAGCAAGCTTTCCAACCCCACGCCGATCACCCTGCCGGTGCGCGTCTTCCACGGCCGGCGCGACGGACCGACGCTGTTCGTCAGCGGCGTGATCCACGGCGACGAGATCATCGGGGTGGAGATCGTCCGCCGTCTCTGCCGGGTGCCGACGCTCCGCCGGCTGCGCGGCACGCTGTTGTGCATCCCCATCGTCAATGCCTTCGGCTTCATCAGCCATTCGCGCTATCTGCCCGACCGGCGCGACCTCAACCGAAGCTTTCCCGGCGTGGCGACCGGATCGCTGGCGGCGCAGCTTGCGCATCTCTTCACCAACGAGATCGTGGCGCGCGCCGATGTCGGGATCGATCTGCACTCGGCGGCGCTGAACCGGATCAATCTGCCGCAGCTCCGCCTCGACTTCTCCCACAGCCATTGTCTCGATCTTGCCAAGGCGTTCGGCGTGCCGGTCGTGATCAATTCTCCGGAACGGCCCGGCTCGCTGCGCCAGACCGCCCGTGACCATGACGTCGATGTGATGACCTATGAGGCGGGCGAGGCGCTGCGCTTCGACGAGTTCGCCGTGCGCGCCGGGGTGCGCGGCATCCTGCGCGTGATGAAGGCGCTGGGCATGGTCTCGTCACGCAGTGTCGCCGATGCGCGCACGCAGCCGACGCTGTCCGAAGCGAGCTCGTGGACCCGCGCTTCGGAAGGCGGCATCCTGCGGACCTTCAAGACGCCCGGCGAGAGCGTGGGCACCGACGACGTGCTGGGCGTGATCGCCAACCCCTACGAGGACAGCGAGACCGAGGTGCGCCCGACCTGGCCGGGCCTCATCATCGGGCGCACGAACCTGCCCGTCGTGAACCAGGGTGACGCGCTGTTCCACATCGCCCGCGTGGCCAGCGCCAGCCACGCCGAACGCAAGGTGGGCGCCATCGAGACCGAGCTGCAGGGCGACCCGCTCTTCGACGAAGACGAGATCATCTGATCACGTCTTCGTTAAGTCATTGATATTACGTAAAATCTTCGCCCCTATCTTTGGGCGCGGCCTTCGGCCGCGGTGTGGTCCGGCGCTGCTTGCGGGTCACGATCATCTTCTTGACCGTGCCGCCGGCTTCGGCGACCGCCGCGCCGATGGCCGCCTTCAGCCGGTCGCCGAAGGCCCATGCCTCTTCCGCCGCGCACCAGGCCGAAACGCGAATGATGAGCGACTCCGCCGTCGTGTCGACGATGCGGACCTCCGGCGGGAAATCCTTGAACAGCACCGCGTCGGCAAGGACGATCTTGTCGAACATCGCCACGAGCTCGGCGAAGGGCAGCTCGCGGCCCGCCGTCACGGTGAGATCGACGCGGAAGGGCCGCGGCCGCGAGAAGTTCTTGATCGAGCGCGCCCACATCGCCGAATTGGGCACCGAGACATGGGTGCCGTCCGGCGTGACGACGACGGTGTGAAACGCGCCGATGCTCTCCACCGCGCCGTCGACCCGCTCGCCCTCGATATGATCGCCGACGTCGTAGGGCTTGAGGATGTAGATCATCATGCCGGTGAAGAAGTTGGCGAGCGGCGTGCGTAGGCCGAGCGCGATGGCGAAGCCGAAGATGCCGAGGGCGGCGATCAGGCTGGCGATCTCGACGCCCAGCTCCTCCAACACCGCGACGGCTGCCAGCACGATGATGATGATGCGCGTGGTGCGCGCGATCACCGCGATATAGGACGGATCGAGATCGGTCCGGTCGCGCAGGATCCGCCGGAGCGACCGGTCCAGGATGATGGCAAACGCCCAGGCGGCGAACAGGAAGATCACGCTGCCGAATACCGCAGCGCCGTAATCCGCAATGATCCGCGGGACATTGGCGATAAGCTTATCGAACATGGCGGTGATCCGGTTGTCCGTCTGACGGCGCATCCGCGCCGATACGCGGTGTCACCTCGGGAGTCCTGAGCTGGAATTCAATGCCCGTCCGCGCGCGCGGCTGACTTTGTTTACAGGCTCACCCGCGTCTCATTTCCGGCCGGGGCAATTCGGCTGGGTCATGAACTCCTTGCCGGGATCCACCACGATCGCCCCCGCCATGTAGCGGCGGCCGATCAACACGGGGAATGCACGTCGGCGCCGGTCCTGAAGCGTGACCTGCGCCTCCTTGTAGTGGCTGCCCATGCAGACGCCGATGCGCACGACGGAGCGTGACTTGCTCTCCTGGCCGAAGCGCTTGATGCGGACCGTGCGCACGACCGGGCGCTCCATTCGGATGTTTTGACCCCGCTTGCCGATAACCTCGAAGCGGACCCAGCGCTTGCCGCCTTTCCGGAAGCGCTTGATCTTACGGGCGTTGATCGAGGAGGTGGTGGCCCCGGTATCGATACGCGCCTTGAACTCGACGCCGCCGGGATAGATCCGCACGGTTTCGGCGGCCCCCACGGTGATCATGCGTTCGGCCGCGGCGGCGGACCCCGCAGCAATCGCAATCGGAAAGCCCGCGATCAGATAACCGAAGCGCCTGGCCCGGTGACGAACCGCAATCTGCACTTTGGGACGCATCACAACACCCCCACAGCTCCGAAAAACGCACTATCCTTCGGGAACATAGCCGTGACAAGCCGGCACATCGCCCAGCAAGGCTTATATTACTTGGCGCAACAGCTTCGCCCACAGACCTCCGAGATCCTGCGCACGCTGATTGCGGAAATCGATGCGCCGGAGATCACCGTCGGCGAGCTGATCACCTATCTGCGCGCCCGCGCCTACGGGGTCATCTTCATCATTCTCGCGGTGATCAGCCTGGTCCCCGCCATGTCGATCCCGGGCGGCGTGCTGATCGCCGTCTTCGCGGTGCAGATGGCCGCTGGCATCCGCACGCCAGGGCTGCCGCGCCGGCTTGCCGAGCTGCGCATTCCGATGAGCAAGCTGCGCTGGGCGATCGAGCGGTTGGTGCCGATCCTCGCCCGGATGGAACGGCACGTGCAGCCGCGCTGGCCGTGGCTGACCGCACCGCCGGCGATCAACGCGGTCGGCCTGTTGATGGCATTGGTGAGCGTCACCTTCGCTTTGCCCGTTCCGTTGACGCAATTGCCGCCCGGACTTGCTATCCTGCTGATCGCCGTCGCCATGCTCGAGCGCGACGGACGGGTCCTCCTTCTGGGAGTCGCCGTCAGCGGCGGCGCGCTGGCTGTCGGTTTCTTCGCGATCAGGGCGACCGGACGCGCGATCGGGCTTTGGTGACGGAGGCGCGGCAGCCATGGCGATGCTGATGGAAAACCAGACGTTTGAGATCGCGGATATCCGCGTTCCGGGAAAACGAATGCGCACGCTCGAGCCCGAGCGCGTCGAGGAGATCGCCGCCAGCATGCTCGAGGAGGGCCAGAAGACGCCGATCCGCGTGCGCGCCGACGGCGAGCGCTTCGTGCTGGTCGAAGGGCTGCACCGGCTGGAGGCCTGCAAGGCGCTGGGCGAGACGACCATCGTCGGCGTGCTGGTGCAGACGCCGGGACGGTAAGCCGGGACAGCCAATCGACCCTTGAATTTATCGCCCCTTGAACTGCGGCGTGCGCTTTTCCATGAAGGCGCGGCGGCCTTCGATGTAGTCCTCCGAGGTGAAGGCGTCGTCGACCAGCGTCTGCCGCAAGGCCGGGTCCTGCGCGCTTTCGGGCTTCAAGGCCTCGTTGATCATGATCTTGATGCCCTTGATGGTGAGCGGCGCGTTGGCGGCGACGGTCGTTGCATACTCGGTGACGAAGTCCGCCAGCGCGCCATCGGGCAGCACCTTCTGGACAAGACCGACGGCCAGCGCTTCGGCCGCATCGAGGCGGCGGCCGGAGAAGGTGATGTCGCGGGCGGCCCCCGCCCCCACCGTGTCGACGAGGCGTTTCAGCCCCGCGAAACGATACCCAAGGCCGAGCTTGGCGGCGGGCAGGCCGAACTGGGACTTGGCCGAGCAAAAGCGGAGGTCGCAGGCAACGGCGAGGCCGAGCCCGCCGCCGATGCAGAAGCCGTCGATCTCGGCGATGGTCGGCTTGGGCAGGTCGATCAAGCCAGCGAGCAGGCCGTCGACACGGGCGTTATAAGCTTGGGCCGCTTCGAGCGAGGCGCGCTCGCTCTCGAATTTGGAGATGTCGGCGCCGGAAACGAAGGCCTTGCCGCCGGCGCCGCTCAGCACGATCACGCGCACCGCGTCGTCGCTGGCGAAGTCCGTCAGGATTTCTTCCGCCCGGTCCCACATCTCCAGCGAGACGGCATTGCGGCGCGCGGGGTTGTCGAAGGTCATGCGGCCGATACCGTCCGCCTTCGCCGCCAGCATTTTCTCGTCGCTCATTCTCGCTCCCTCACATCCTGGGCTCAGCCGCGAAAGGCCGGGTGGCCGTCCATGCTGCGCCTATCGAACACGTCCGAGCGGACTTGCTCAAGCGCCGTGGCCGGACAGGACGGCGGCCTGTTCGATTTCACGCGCATGGCGATCAGCGAAAAGCGCGATCGCAACGCTCACCCCGCCCAAATCCACGCGCACCGCGGGTCTTTATGGTAAACGTGAACGAACAGAGAACTGCTAGAATTTCGCGTATTTCGCTTGTATACTTCCGACCGTTCGCCGAACCGCTCGAATGACAAGGGCTGCGGCGGCCAACGGGTAGGAGGTCAGGCAATGTCGGACATATTGGCAAAGGCGCGCGTCTCGATGCTCGCCATGGTGGCAGCCTTGATCGTCGCAAGCAGCGGCGCCGCGGCGCGGGACACGTTTGTCATCGGCTCCTGGCACGGCACCGCCTATCCGAAATACGGCGACCGCTTTACGCACTGCTCGATGAACGGGCGCTACGTGAGCGGCACGTATCTCATGTTCCGCATCACGCGCGCGGGCGTTTTTCAGATCGGCCTCTTCAAGCGGTCCTGGTCGATGCGGACCGGAACCCGCTACACGCTCTCGCTGTCGGTCGACAACGGGCCCGCCTATGTCGGCACCGCGGTGGCCACATCGCGCTACGGCGTCTGGATGCCCCTGCCCAGCCGGCGGTGGATGATGCAGCGGCTTCGTTGGGGCCGTGTGCTGCGGATAAGGTCCGGCCGCGCGAACCTCGCCTACAAGCTGACTGGGACCGCGCTGGCCCTGAAGCGCCTTGTGCATTGCATCCGGTCTGAGATCGCGGTCGAGGCCGGCCGGCCGCGGCCGATCTTCAATGCGCGCATGAACAATCCGGCGAGAGCAGGCCGCGCGACGGTATCGAAATCGCGCACGCATCTTCGCCTCAAGGCCACGACGCTGGTGGCGAACCTGTTCAACAAGGCGGGACTGTCGCATTTCGAGCTGCTCGATCCGGACGCCAAGCCGCCCTCCATGAAAAGCTACGACGTGGTCTGGAAGGGCCCGGGCCTGATCGGCGGGATGCGCATCGTCGGCCGCGGCTCGCGCTCCGATGCCCAGAAAATCGGCGCCGGGCTGATCGCGCAGGACGCGCTGATCTGCAAGGGCAACTTCACCAGCGGCATCAAGTCCGACCGCAGCGCCAAGGCGATGGGCGCGGTGCGCCTGTTCACCGCATGCCAGGCCGCCAAGAGCTGGAACGCGCTCTACTCCATCCTTCCGATGCCCAAGGGCGGCTTCGTGATGATCGTGCAGCTCGCCAGCGGCGGCCTCAATCGCCTGCAGGATGCCGACGAGCGCATGTTCAACGCGCTGCCGGCGGTGCTGGAGAAATAGGCCGCAACCGGCCCGACGCCCCCAAGGGGGGGCGGGTCAGCCCCAGACTTCGTGCGCCGTTTCCACGACGAGGGCGAGCTTCTTGCGCTCGTCCTCGATGGTGACGGGGTTGCCCATGAAGTTGCTGGCGAAGCCGCATTGCGGGCTCAAGCAGATATGGTCGAGCGGGACGATCGCCGCGGCCTCCTCGATGCGGCGCTTGAGCGCGTCCTTCTTTTCGAGCTCCGGCGTCTTGGTGGTGACGAGGCCGAGCACGATGCGCTTGTCGTCGGGCAGATGCCGCAGCGGCGCGAAGTCGCCGGCGCGCTCGCTGTCGAACTCGAAGAAGAACGCATCGACGTCGATCTTTTTCAGCACCGTCTCGGCGACCACGTCGTAGCCTCCCTCCGCCATCCATAGGCCGCGATTGTTACCGCGGCAGGTGTGGAGGCCGTAGGTCATGCCCGCGGGCCGGTCGGCGGTGATGGCGTTGAGGACCGAAGCGTAGGTGTCCATCAGCACCTGATGGTGCTCGCCGCGCTCGGCGATCGCCGCGCGGAACTTGGGATCGCAGATGATCGCGAAGGTGACGTCGTCGAACTGCACGTAGCGGCAGCCGAGATCCCAGAGCGCGCGGATCTCGGCGCGGTAAATCTCGATGAGGTCGGCCCAGAGCGCATCGAGATCGGGATAGGCGCTGGCGCTGACCGAGGGGCGGCCGCCCAGGAAATGCAGCATCGAGGGCGACGGCATGGTGACCTTGGGCGTGCGGGCGGTCGCCTCCTTCAGGAAGGTGAACGCGTCCGTCGTGATCCCGCCGGTCCGGCGAAGCTTGTCTTCGACCACGACGAGATGCGAGGGCAGCTTCTCGCCGTCCTCGTTCTGAAAGCCGAGGATCGAATCGCCGAAGCGGATCGCAGTACCCTCGAGCGCGAGGACGAAATCCTGGTACCAGGAGCGGCGGCGGAACTCGCCGTCGGTGATGACCTCGAGCCCGACCTCCTCCTGCAGCGCGACCGCGTCGCGGATCGCCTTGTCCTCCTCGCCCCGAAGATCGGCGAGGGCGCGGCTCTCGCGGACCTCGGCATACTGGTCGCCTTCCAGACGCTCGCGCGCTTCGAGCAACGCCTTGGGCCGCAGCAGGCTGCCGACATGCTCGGCGCGGAAGGGCGGGGTCATGCGCTCCCCCAGAGGCCGCGCGCGACCCGGACGACGAGATCGAGCTTCTGCTGCTGCACGTCGGTGGTGATCGGGTTGCCCTCGAGCACGCTGGCGAAGCCGCATTGCGGGCTGATGCCGAGATGCTCCATCGGCACGTATTTGGCGGCTTCGTCGACGCGGCGCTTCAGCATATCGACATCCTCCATCTCCGGACGCTTGGTGGTGATGAGGCCGAGGGCCACATTCTTGCCCTCGGGGATAAGCGCGAGCGGCGCAAAGTCGCCGGAACGCTCGTCGTCGTATTCGAGAAAGTAGGTGTCGACGTCGAGATGCGGGAAGACGTCTTCCGCGATGCGCTCGTAGCCGCCGCTAGCGATCCACGAGCCGCGCGCATTGCCGCGGCAGATATGAAAGCCGATCGTCGTCTCGGGCTTGCGCTCGGCGACCGCGGCGTTGATCGCGCGGACGTAGGTGGCCAAGAGATCGCGCGGCTCGGCGCCCATGTCGCGCACGCCGTGCTGCAGCTTGGGATCGACGAAATAGGACATGACCGGGTCGTCGATCTGGATCATGCGGCAGCCCGCCGCCTCGAGCGCCGCGATCTCCGCGCGGTAGATGGCGACGACGTCGTCCCAGAAGGCCTCGAGGTTGTCGTACGCATCGGGCTCGATTGCGGTGTAGCCGTACTGGAAGTGAAAGCGCGCCGGCGTCGGGATCGTGACTTTGGGGAGCACCGAGGACGCGGACTTCATCACCTCGAAGGCGTGGCCCATGATGCTGTGCGCACGCGCGAGCTTGCCCTCCACGCGGATGCGCTTGGGCACATAGGTCGGCAGATCGCCCGCCGAGCGGTCCTTGTCGAACCAGGTCGAGGGATCGCTCTGGTCGATCGCGATGCCGTCGATGGCGGCGGGGGTGATGAACTCGCTCCACCAGACGTCGCGGCGAAACTCGCCGTCGACGACGCAGCGGAAGCCGAGCGCCTCCTGCGCGGCGATGGCGGCTGTGACCGCCGCGTCCTGCAGCGCCAGAAGCTCGGCGTCGGGCAGCGCGCCCGCCTGGTTCGCCGCCCAGGCCTTGAGCAGCGATGGCGGGCGCAGCATGCTACCCACCTGATCGGCGTGAAAAAACGGCTTGTCCGCGCCCACGTGAACATTTCCCCCGGCATGATTCGCTGCGGCACTATCGGCGCCGCGACCAACGATACCGTGTTTACCATCGTCGGCAATCGCGTACTGGATTTACGGAGGAGATGATGCCCTTAGCCAGCATCATAATCCGTTGGGGGCTGCCGTTGAGGCACCCGGGCCGCCGTGGCGGGATCCTGGATTGGTCTTAGGTCGAACTTAGGCCGCGCCCTGCTCGGCGATGCCGCTTTGGGGAACGTCGCGGTCCTTGCTGCGGGGCCGTCCGGCGTCGGGATAGCATCCCAGCAGCCTGGCGATCGCCGGCAGCGCGTCTTCGGCGCGGAGGTTGAGCGCGAGATCGCCCGGCAGCATCGGCACGGCCGCCTCGCCCAGATTCAAGAAGATCACCTTGGCGCCATGGGCCCGGGCCCGCGCGAGCAGCGCCGCGGCCGACGAGATCGCCATCTGCGAGCCGATCACCAGGACGACGCCGCAGTCCATCGCCGCCGCCTCGGCGTTTTCCCAGGCGCGCGTCGGCACGTTCTCGCCCATTGCGATCACGGCCGGCTTCAGTAGGCCGCCGCACGATTGACAGGCGAGGTCGAACTTGCGCCAGAGCCCGGCCGGCGGCCACTCGCTGGTCTCGCCGCATCCCAGACACCGCACCCGGTCGATGCGGCCGTGCAGCTCGATGACGTTGTCGGCGCCCGCGGCCTGGTGCAGGCGGTCGACGTTCTGGGTCACCGTCGCGCCGAGCAGGCCCTTGCGCTCCATGGCGGCGAGGGCGCGGTGACCGATATTGGGCACGGCCTCCGCCGCCACCTCGCGGAAATGCCCGCAGGCATCCCAATAGAGCTGGCGGCAGCGTTTCGATTCCAGGAACCGGTCATAGGCGTAGGTGCTGATCGGGATCTCCGGGTCGAGCCAGGCGCCCGAAGCGTAGTCCGGAATGCCCGAGGCGGTGCTGATCCCCGCTCCGGTGAGCGCCATCGCCGGCCGGCCGATCGACTTGGCGCGGCGGATCTCCTCCACCGCGGCCCAGACATGCGGGTCGAGCAGGGTCGGCCCCGCGCCGAGCCGCACCGCGCCGAGCGTGTTCCAGGTGGCGAAGATAAAGGGGATGAGGAGCGGCGGCGTCGATGCCGCGAGCGGGCTCGCCATCCAGCCAGCCCAGATCGCCGCGCCGAGCAGCGCCGCACCAACGCCGCAGACGACGCCGATCCGCGAGCCGGCCAGGAACACCGCATAGACGCCAAAGGCGGCCGGTGCCACCGTGAACGCCCACAGACCGACGGGGCCCAGCCAGCCGTGATCCATCACCTGTCCCGACAGGACCGCCGCGGCGGCGGTCAACACGCCGGCCAAAGCCGCCGCACGCCAGGACTTGATGGCGGTCGCGCTGGCGAACAGCAGGATCGGCGCCGCGATCGTGATCATGTCCGCGTGCAGCCCGCCTGCCGGCGCCCAGAACGGCTGGCCGAAGGCCCCGTGGAAGCTGGTCAGGAGCATCAGCGTCGCCGCCGCGGGGAATGACAGGATCGGCAGGCCGGCCTGCTGCAGCAGGCGACGCATGCCCGCCTCGAGGGCAAGACACACGATGACCGCGATGATCACTGTCAACGGCCGCAGCGTCTCCGGCGCGACGAACGCACAGGACGCCCCGATGATCGCTAGGTTGGCGCCGGCGAGCCCGTAGCTCGTCTCGACCCGGTTCCAGGTCTTGAGGATGCCCGAGGCGAGCGCGCCGAGCAGCGAGCCCAACACGGCGCCGGCCGCCGCCCAGGGTTCGATGCTGAGAAAGCCGGCCAGCACAAGCAGACCCGAAACGGGCCGGTCAGAGAAGACGATCTGACCGAGCCCGTTCAGGGTCGACTTGCCTATGTACTCAAAGGCTCCAGCCATCGGGGCGCAATCGTTTCGGCATCTGATCGAGGAGGAAGATGTCCTTCGCCGTCTCGCGGCGGCGGATCACCTCGGGCCCATCGTCGCCGAGCAGCACCGTCGCCGGGCGCGGCTGGATGAACTGCATCGACTGGGTCTGGCAATAGGCGCCGACATTCGAGATGACGAGCGGATCGCCGATCTTGAGCGGCGGCATGATCACGTTCTCGCGCAGGACGTCGATTTGCATGCAGAGCGGCCCATAGATGCTGACCGGCTCGGCGTCGCCGGCGGCCTCGCTGTTCGTCTCGCTGGGCTTGACGCCGTGGTCGTACCAATAGGCGGTGGGCACCAGGTTCACGCCGCCGTCGACAACCACGGCGCGGCCCTTGTCGGGAATATCCTTGGTCCCGACCACGGTGCAGAGAAGCTGGCAGGCCACGTCGACAAGGGCGCGGCCGGGCTCGAGCACCAGGGTCGGCTCGCCGCCGAACAGCTCCTTGGCCTTGCTGAGCGGCCCCAGTATGGCTTCGGCGTAGGGATAGAGCGTGTCCTGCCGCCGGTCGCTGCCATCGGGGAGATCGAACATGGGCTTGAGCTTGTTGGCCGAGGGATAGCCGCCGCCCATGTCGATCATGGTCGGCTCCAACCCCAGATCACGGGCGCGCTTGGCCATCCTGATCAGCACTTCGACGCCTTGCGCGTAGATGTCGTAGACGAGCTGGAAGGTGCCGCAATGATTGTGCAGCAGCTCGAAGGTCAGGTTCGGATGCGCGGCGATGCGCTCCAGCGCCTTTTGCGCGTCGCCGTTCTCGTCGTTGAAGCCGAACTTCGTCCACGGCGAGGGCCCATAGCGGAAGTTGACGCGGATGCCGACGCGGTTCTTGCCGCCGAGCTCGCTGGCAACCGCCTCGACCGCCGCGAGCTCGTCGAAGTTGTCGATGTTGACCAGCGCGCCCTGGCCGAGCGCGGCATGAAGCTCCTCGCGGGTCTTGAAGGGGCCGTTGAAGATGATCTCTTCCGGCGGCACCGACATCGAGCGGGCAAGCTCGTATTCCATGCCCGAGACGACTTCCGCCCAGGCGCCCTCCTCGTGCAGCACGGCGCAGACCGCGGGCAGGTAGTTGGTCTTGTAGGAATAGGCGACGCGCGTGTTGATGCCGGGCTCGGTGAACGTGTCGCGGAAGTTCCGGTAGATCCCGCGCAGCGCGCTCTCGGAGATCACGAAGAGCGGCGAGCCGAACTCCTGCAACAGGGCCGCGGCGTCGTAGACGTCGTCGAACGCGCTGGCCGATCCGACATCGGCGGTCAGATGCTTGCTGACCGCGGTGAAGGTCAGCGGGGTCAGCCGCGGCGGCTCATACGGCTTGCGCCCGGGGGCGGAGGCGTCAGGCATGTTTCAGTGCCCCTTTCGTGGCAATAGCGGCAAAGGCGCTGTTGGTGATCGGCGCGTCTTCGCAACTGCGCACGAAGACGAGATCCGCGGCGGCCGTTCCGGCAACGACCGGCAGGCCGCGCGCCGCACGGACGGCGGCATAGGGATGGTTGAGCCCGAGATGCGCCGAGAACGCGATCCAGGCGGTGAAACGGGGATTGATCTCGATGAGGTGGAAGCGCTCGGTCAGCTCGTCGCGGATGAACTCGCCCTCGACCGGCCCGACCCAGCGGAGCGCGCGCAGGAAGTCTGCGAAGCCCGCCTCCAATTCCGGCTGGGGAACGCCGATGGCGCTCCAGGTGCTGCCGCGGTCGCAGATGCGCAGCTTCTTGATGGTGAGCATCGTCACCGGCTCGTAGGCGCGGTCGCACACGGCGGAGACGGCGAAGCGCTCGCCGTCGACGAACCGCTGCACCAGCGCCTCGGCGCAGCCCTTCTCGCGCAGGCGCGACCAGGCGGCGCGCACCTCGCTGGCCGATTGTGCAGGCAGGGCATGCGAGATCACGCCTTTCAGCACCACCGGATAGCCGAGCGCGCTCGACGCTTCCACGGCCTCGACTTCGGACTTGGCCATGATCGTGTCCGGGATCGCGAAGCCCGCCGGTTCGCGCACCGGGGGATCGGTGAAAACACGGTCCTTGCCGCGCCGGGCGAAGGCCTCCGCGCTGGGCAGCAGCGTGGCGACGCCGAGCGCTTCGAGCCGGTCGGCGATCTCGATGAAACGCGGGATCTCGCCGTCGAGGCTCGGCACGACGACGTCGAAGGGGTTGTCGCCGTGGATCGCCGCGAGGCGGTCGTAGAGCGCATCCGGGTCGTCGGAGGCCGGCAGCCGGAAGGTGGCGTCGAAGAGCTCGGACCGGTAAAGCCCGGAATCATATGTGCCGTAACCGAGGCCGTAGAGCCGGCCCATATCGGGCGCCATGCGGAGCGCGCGGGCGACGCCGAGCCCGGCATTGACGACGTCGAGCGTGCTGACGCCGGTAACGGCGACAGCGAGCCCGTCGGGATCGGCGCGGCGGTTGGCTGTCGGCGCGGGCGCCTGGCCAGCGACGCTGCCGAAGCGGGCGAGGCGGTCGAGCTGCGCCAGCGGTACTGCGGTCTCCGCGATGTCGCGGACGAACGAGGTGCCCGGCCTGGCCTTGACGCGGGTGCCGGGGCGCTGGCCGAGGATCTCTTCCAGCAGCACCGCGGGCAGGCTGCAGTCGGCCGAGTGCGACAGCAGGATCCCTGAGGGAAAGCGGCAATTCACCTCGATCAGCGAGGGCGCCTTCGCACCCTTCGGCAGGACGAACTCGAGCTCCACCGGGCCGCACCAGTCGAGCGCCTCGAGGACCGAGACGGCGTGACGCTCGATGGCCGGATCGTCGACCACCGTGCACATCACGCCCTTGCCCTTTTCGTTCACCCCGACCTTCTTGATCGAGACCATGGCGCTGATCGAATGATCGCGCGCCAGGACCGCGGCGACGTTGTACTCCTCGCCCTCGATCACCTCCTGCAGCAGCACGCCGCCGCCCCAGGTGCGATTGAGCCCGCGCGCCGCTGCGGTCGCCTGGGCCACGTTGGCGGCCCGCTTGGCGCCGGCGACGGTGCCCTTGATGAACATCGGATAGCCGAACTGGTCGGCATGCAGCGGCAGGTCGCCCTGATCGAGCACGTGGATGGTGCGCGGCGTCGGGATCGAATGGTCGTGACAGAACTTCGGCAGACGCAGCTTGCTGGTGGCGTAGACCGCATCAGGACTGGGCAGCAGCGTGCGCAGCCCCACCGCTTCCAGCCGGCCGGCAAGGCGGGCGATCACGGGGATCTCCAGATCGAGCGTCGGAATGAAGGCATCGAAGCCGAAGCGGCTGGTCAGCGCCACCAGACGCTCCAGCAACACGGCGTCGCCCTCGGTGAAGTCCGGCAGGGTGTGCAGCTCGTCCGCGGCACCGCCCATCCAGGCGCCGGTCATGAAGGGATCGTAGCCGAGCGCGTGGATCTCGATCGGCCCCGGCCAGCTCTCGCGCAGGGCGCGCGCGACCGGCCCGCCCGGATGGGGCACGTCGAGCCCGTCGAAGCCGCTGATCGCGACGCGGAGCTTGTCAGGCTTCATCGATCAGCCCCATGGCGCTCAGACGGCTGATGAAGTCGAGCACGTCGGCCTTGGCCGCATCGGGCGCCACCTCGTACTCGGCCTCGATCTGGGTCACCAGGTCATCCACCGTGGCGCCCGACCGCAACGCGAAAAGAATGCGCCAGGCCGCATCGTTGCAGGCACACAGCGTCGCCGTGTGCGTGTCGACCAGCACGTGGTCTTCGGTGTCGCCGTCGCCTTCGAGGGCGACCCGGCTGTTGAGTGCATAGCTGCGTCCGCTCATCGATCCGCTCCCAGTCCTTTCAATCCCTGCCAGGCGTCGGGGTAGCCCGGCGATATCTGCAACGCGGCCCGGAACTGCTTCTGCGCGCCGGCGCGGTCGCCCAGCTTCTGAAGGCTGTAGGCGAGACCGGTCAGCGCATCGATCCAGGCCGGATAGATCTTGATGACGGCGCGGAACTCGCGGGCCGCTGCCTTGTATCGCTTGGTCCGGTAATAGGCCCAGGCCAGCGTCGAGCGCGCGTTGTTAGGTGATGGGCCAATTCCGGCCGGTGCCGGGGATCGGCACCACCTCGCGCACCGGCGCAAGCTTGGCCGGCTCCGCCGGCAGAACCGCCCGAAGGTCGCGAATCGAGGCGCCATACTTCTTCAGGCGGAACGCCGCGAAGGCCCGGCCGCGCAACGCATCGACGTTGCCGGCGTTGGCCTTGACGATCGTGTTGAAGCGACGATAGGCGTTCGCGTTGTCGCCGGCGAAGAACAGCGACCAGGCGAGCTGAAGCTTGAGCCGGCCGAACTCGCCCGCCGGCAGCTTGAGCTTGTCGAAGACGCGGTCGACGCCGCGCGGGGCCTCATCGATCGCGCGCTTGGCCAGGATTGCGGCGCGCCGATGCTCGCCGAAGCCGGCATAGCTGCGCGCGAGCTGAAAGAGCACGCCCGCCGCATCCTCATGCGCCTGCGAGCCCAGCTCGAGCACCTCGCGCGCGAGGCGGTATTTCCCGGCGTCGTTCAGCCGGTCGGCCGGAACCGAGTAGCTGGTGACGACCTGCTTGGGATCGAGGCGGTAGGACGCGCGGAGCTGGGTGACAGCGGCGGCATAGCGCTTCTCGTCGAGCGCGATATAGCCGAGGCCCTTGCGCGAGAGATGCGGCCGCTCGTGCTGGCGGAGAATTCGCTCGAAGGCGGTTTTGGCGCGGGCGCGCCGGCCCTCGAAATAATCGAGCCAGGCGAGCGCCTCTTCGACCCGCCAGCGTTCGCCGGCGGGCGCGGCGGCGCGCGCACGGGCGAACTGCACTTTCGCCTTGGCGAAGCGCTTGGCCTCCGCGTGGTCCCATCCGAGAAGATAGGCGGTGCGGTAGCCGGCGTCGGAGGCGATGAGCCCTTCGCGCGCCAGCTTGAAGTTGTTGTCGATCGCGACCGCGGCGGTGAAGGCGGCCTTGGCCTCATCGGCGCGCCCGAGCGCCAGCAAGGACCAGCCGCGCCCGGTCTGGACCGCGGGATTGGTCGAGGCCAGACGCATATGCTTGCTGAAGGCCGCCAGCGCCTTCGTATAATCGCCGCGCGCATAGAGCTTCCAGGCCTTGGCGACCGGCGCATGCATCATGGCGCGGGCGCGATAGAGCCCAGCCTTGGCCCAGGGATAGGGCCGGCGCATCTGCATCGCGATCAGGAAGCTCGCCTCGGCACGGCGCGGGCGGCGCGCGCGCAGCTCGGTCCAGCCTCGGCCATTGTAGTAGTCGGGAACGTCCGGGTAGTTGCGGATGAGGCCAGCGTAGACCTTGACCGCCTCGGCGGGATTGTCGTAGCGCCCCAGCGCGGCGTTCAGCAGCAGGAAGAGCTCGCGGTTGAAGCGAACCAGGCGCAGCCCGTCGAGGGCATGGCGCACGGCGCCGGAGGGGTCGCCCTGAAGCAGGGAGACGCGACCCAGGGCGTCATGGATCCGAAAATAGCGGGGCTGGTGCTTGAGCCCGGCCTCCAGATGCTTGCGAGCGGCCGCGAAATCGCCGCGCGTCATCGCCACCCAGGCGATCCCGAGCGATCCGTCGTGCTGGATCTTTCCGCGCGCACGCTGTTCGCGCTCGGCGGAGAAGTGACGCTCGGCCTCGTCGAGCTTGCGCTCGGCAAAGGAGATCCAGCCGAGACCGTCGGCGACGACATAGCGCTGGTCGCCAACCGCGAAAGGCTGCGCGAGCTTGAAATGGCGGCGCGCGCTGGCCAGGCGGCCGAGCTTGAAGTAGCTCCAGCCCAGACCGATCTGCGCATCGGAGGAGCGCGGCGCCAACTGGACGAAGCTGGCAAAGGCACGGCGCGCTTCGGCGTAGCGGCCGAGCTGGTATTCGCTCCAGCCCAAAATGCTGAGGGCGGCGAGGTTCGAGCGGTCGCCGCGGAGCACGACGCTGGCGGCGGCGCGGGCCTGGTGATAGCGGCGCGCTTTGTAGTGCGCGACCGCTTTGTTGCTTTGCCCGCCGAACTTTAGAATCTCGGCGACCTGCACCGGACCGCGCGGCTGGCGGGCATGGCCGGCGTCAGCGGCCGGCGCGGCGGCGGCCGTGCCGAGCGCGGCAACGGGCAATGCCAGGGCAAGCGCCCCTGCGATGCGACGGCCGATGCGGACCGATCGCGGCTGCGGCGGCGGTGGGCTCATCGCGCGGCCCCGTCCCAGTCGTCGGCCAGTATCGACAGCACGATCCTGTCGACCCACTGGCCGTCACGCCAGGCATCGGCGCGCAGCCGGCCTTCCTCGACGAAGCCCAAACGCTCGTGGATGGCGGCGGACCCCTTGTTCGGCGCCAGATAGTCGGAGTTCACTTTGCGCAGTCCCAGCGCGCCGAACGCGTGATCGATCACGCGACGCGTCACCGCGGTGCCCAGGCCCTTGCCCCACAGGGTCTTGTCGCCGATCACGATGGAGAAGCGGGCCACGCCGCGCAGCAGATCGGGCTCGTAGAGGCTGGTCACGCCGGCGAAGCGGCCCTCGCATTCGATCGACCACAGACACCAGGCGTCGTGCAGCAAGATCTGCTCGACGCGCGCGGCCGACAGCGGCCGCTGCGCGATGTCGTCGAGCCAGCGGCTAACCTCCACGTCGCCGAGGAAGATCGTGTAGGGCACGACGTCTTCGCCGCGCGCTGCGCGCATGATGAAGTCAGGCGCTTGCAAGGCTCTACAGACCTCTAATAGTGATTGCCCCACCCAGGACGGAAAGATCACGGCATTAGAGGAAAATTACGCGGTCTTGCTTGAAAGAAGCTTAATGGCCGCCCGGAAATGCCGTTGCGATTCAACGGTTTACATACATTGTTATGCGACCGCCCTGGGTATTCAGTCCTAGAGCGCGCAAAGCGTGAAATGCCCTAACGCCTTCACCCGACATAGCCGATTTCAACGCGCATAAAAGGCTATGACCTAAGCTGTTTTCTTCGCCGCTGGCTCTACCCGGCGTACCCGCGATGGTGGCAGGACGACGGTAACCGTCGTGCCGGCCCCCGGGGTGCTGTCGATCGAGATCGTTCCCCCGTGCAGCTCGGCCAGGGAATTGACCAGGGGTAAACCAAGCCCGGTGCCCTCGTAGGCGCGGGCCAAACGGTTATCGACCTGGCGAAACGGCGTCAGCGCCACGGGGATATCCTCGGCGCGCATCCCGATGCCCGTGTCGGACACACTCAGCGTGAAGCCGCCATTATTCGCCATTCCGGCAGAGGCCGTGACCTCGCCCCCCGCCGGCGTGAACTTGACGGCGTTCGAGAGCAGATTGATCATGATCTGCTTGAGCATGCGCTGATCCGCTATAATCGCTGGCAGATCGTCGGGCAGATTGAGGGTCAGTGCGACGTCCCCCTTGTCCGCCCGTTCGCGCACCAGCTCCACGCAACCCCTGACCACGCCCGCAGGATCGAACGCTTCCTCGTTCAACTCGACATCGCCGGCCTCGATCCGCGAGATGTCGAGGATATCGTTGATCACCGCCAGCAGATTCACGCCGCTGCTGTTGATATCGGCGGCATAGGCGGCGTAGCGCTCGTCGAGATCGCCGAAGGCGCGATTGACCATCAGCTCGGAGAAGCCGATCACCGCATTGAGCGGCGTGCGCAGCTCGTGGCTCATATTGGTGAGGAACTCGGTTTTGGCCCGGTTGGCGGTCTCGGCCTCTTCCTTGGCTTGCTCCAGCTCCCCGGTTCGGGCGCGAACCTGACGCTCGAGGATTTCGTTCTGCTGCTCCGCGGCGCGGCGCGCATCCCGGCTTGTGCGCATGTAGCCCTCGACGGCGCGCGACAGATCGCCGATCTCGTCGCCGCGGCCCAGCAGATCCGGGGCCGGGCTTTCCTGATCCTTGTCGGCGACGACCCGATGCAGCCGCAGCAACGGGCGCAATAGCTGGCGGCCGACCATGAGCATGGCGATCAGCGCGGTGATGAAGACCGTGAGCGCCGTGGTCAGCGCCTGCCACCCTATATATGCCCGGAGGTCTCCCGCCAGATGGCTCGTATCGACCCGCGCGACGATATAGTGCGGCGCGGCGCGCGTGCCGCGGCGAAAGACGATCTCCATCCGCTTGGCGCTGCGGCGCACGATCTTCGGCGGATCGGCCGCGGACGGACGGCCGACCTGGCCGGGTCGGATCGTCGACGATGGCCGCGTGATCGGCACCTCGCCGATGCTGAGCACCAGTTTCCCGCCCCGGTGATAGATCGCCAGGCCCTTGATCTTGGTGCCGACGAGGACCTGCTCGGCCAGGGCGCTGAACTCATGGGGTGCGGTATCGGCCGGCGCCAGGCGCGTCAGGGTCTCGATGATCGTGCGGGCCTCTTCGGTGACCCCCGTGACCTGCCGCGCTTCGCGGTCACGGTAGGACGGCACCGCGAAGATCGCCTGGGCGACCAGAATGCCCAGGAAGA
>JARRKQ010000018.1:0-25300 GCA_037387885.1 Alphaproteobacteria bacterium
CCCCGCCGACCGCCGCGCGCATCGGCTTGCCGAGCTTGGGGTGGATCATCGCCGCCCCATGCTCGAGGTCGCCCGCCACGCCGACGATCGCCGCCTTGCCGTAGCTCACCGGCGCGCCGGACAGCATCGCCACGGCCTGGTCCATCAACCGGCTGCCGAGCTGGCCGCTCAGATCGAAGAGCGGCGACAAGTCCTCGACAACCTGTCCCGCAAACGGGTTTCGGACCACGGCGGCGGCAACGACCCGAATGATCGGATCGCACGCGGTGCCGGCATCGTCCGCTTCGATCGTCTCTTTGATGAACACGGTTTTTCGGAGCTTCATGGCCATACCCCCTACCCCTTCGCGAGCTTGATCAGCTTGACCTCGGGATCGGCGAGCTGCGTTGGGTCAAAACTCTTGCCAGTGGCGATGAGCCGCTTGCAGGCGCCCATGTCGCGGCCCGAGTTGACCGTGTTCACCGCGACGATCTTGCCGGCCTTCATGTAGAAGAGCGTGAACGCGCCCGCAGCAGGATCACCGCGCCAGACAAGCTCGTCATAGCCTTCGGGCATGCCCAGCATCTGCAGGTTGACGTCGTACTGATCCGTCCAGACCCAGAGCGAGTCTTCGTAAGGCGTGGGCTCCTCGCCCACCATGTTGCGCGCGACCGCCATCGCCTGATCCTGCGCGTTCTGATAGCTCTCCAGGCGCACCTGCCGGCCGAGGAAGGCGTTCGGCTGGTTGGCGACGTCGCCCGCGGCCCAGACGTTGGGATCGGAGGTGCGGCCGAACGCGTCGACCGTGATGCCATTCTCGCAAGCGATGCCGGCCTCTTGCGCCAGCTCGACATTCGGAAGAATGCCGATGCCGATGACGACGACGTCGGCCGGCACCGGTTCGTCGTCATCGAGCACGACGCTTGCGACTTTGCCGTAGCCGTCGATCTCGACGATCTTGGCGCCGAGGCGGAGATCGACGCCGTGGCCGCGGTGGATCTCCTCGAAGTGCTTGCCGATTTCGGGGGCGACGGCGCGGCCCATCAGGCGGTCGGCGGCCTCGAGCACGGTGACGGCGCAGCCGCGGCTACGCGCCGAGGCGGCGCATTCGAGGCCGATGAAGCCGCCGCCGATCACGACGACCCGGGCATCCGGAGTGAGGCGCGCGCGGATCGCCTTCGTATCCTCGTAGTCGCGGAGATAGTGGACTTCGGGCAGATCGGCGCCGGAAATCGGCAGCTCGCGCACCCGCGCGCCGGTGGTCAGCAGCAGCTTGTCGTAGCTGAGCGTGCCGCCATCGATGAGCGTCACGGTCTTTGCGCCCGTATCGATCGCGGTCGCGCGCGCGCCGGTCAGAAGCTCGATGTCGTGCTCCTCGTACCAGGCCGGGTCGTGCAGGCGCGCGCGCTCGAGCCCGTCATCGGTCTGCAGCAGCTCCTTGGAGAGCGGCGGGCGCTCGTAGGGCTGGTAGGCCTCCTCGCCGACGAGGATCACCGCACCCTCGAAGCCGGCGGCGCGCATGGCCTGCGCCGCCCGCCCCCCGGCATGGCCCGCGCCTACGATGACGATGCTTTCGTTCGACATGGCTCGCCTTGGTTCTCGCTCACTTCTTTTCGGGCATCAGCGCCACGGTGGAGGTGGCGTGCACCGCGGGATCGTCTGATCCCTCGGGGCGCAGGAAGATCTCGCCGAACGCCAGCGTGCGGCCGAGCCGCACCACCCGCGCCTCGGCGATCACGTCGGCATCCATGATCGCCTTCATCATGGCGGTGGTCTGTCCGACGGTAGTCATCGGCCTCGTGCGTCCGGAGGCGCCGATCATGGCGAAGACCATCGCCGTGTCGACCAGCGACATCAGCGCCTGGCCGCAGATCATGCCGCCCTCGCGGCAGAGATGCTTGCTGAAGGCCATGCGCAGCACCGCGCGCTCGGGGCCGATCTCCTCCACCGTGATGTTGAGATCGTGCAGCCAGGGAGCGAAGGCCTCCTCGAAGAATTTCTGTGCGGTTTCGACGCTGACTTGGCTCATGAAACGATTTCCCCGGTGCCTCTCATTCGACCAAGCGCGATATGAGCGGGCACGCCCGGCCGGGTCAAGCCCAGGCAGTCCGGCCGCCGCACTTGCCGGAAAAGCCTTGAGGAAACCGGGCCGCCGCCGGACAATGGCGGCCAGGGGGCCAAGCCAAGGATCGGGAAACGGAAAGGCCGGCGCCGGCAAGTCGGACGGCGCGGGCGCGACCATCGTTACGCTTTATCGACGCGCTTGGCCGATACGCAGAGGGACGACGAATGAGCACTGCCGCAGCCTCCGGGCTAGAGAAGACCCTCGCCGAGGGCAAGTTCGCGATCACGGCGGAGGTGACGCCGCCGCTCTCGGCCTCGGCCGAGGCGCTGATGGAGAAGGCGGCGCATCTGAAGGGCGTGGTCGATGCCGTCAACGTGACGGACGCGGCGAGCGCGCGGGTGCACATGTCGAGCGTCGCCTCGGCCGCGATCCTAGCGCGCGAGGGCATCGAGCCCGTCGTCCAGATGACCTGCCGCGACCGCAACCGCATCGCCCTCGAATGCGACCTTCTGGGCGCCGCCGCGCTCGGCGTGCACAACGTGCTCGTCCTCGGCGGCGACGACCCCAAGGCGGGCGACCATCCCGACGCGAAGCCGGTCTTCGATCTCGGCAGCAAGGAGCTGATCGAAGTCGCCGCGATGATGCGCGACCAGGGCAAGCTGCCGTCGGACCGCGAGATCAAGCCACCGCCGCAGCTCTTCCTCGGCGCGGCCGACCTGCCCATCGACCCGCCCTCCGATTGGAAGCCCGACGGGCTCGCCGCCAAGATCGATGCCGGCGCGGGCTTCGTGCAGACGCAGTTCTGCTTCGATATGGGCGTGGTGCGCCGCTATGCGGAGAAACTGGGCGAGCACGGCATCACCGAGCGCGTCGGCATCCTGATCGGCATCGGCCCCTTAGCGTCCGCCCGCTCGGCGCGCTGGATGCGCGACAATCTCTTCGGCACCATCATCCCGGACGAGGTGGTCGAGCGCATGGATGCGGCCGAGGATCCCAAGGCCGAGGGCGTGGCGATCTGCGCCGATCTGCTGCAGGAGCTGGCCGAGATCCCCGGCATCGCCGGCGCGCATCTGATGGCGCCGCTCAATGAGAAGGCGGTGCCGGCGACGGTCGAGCGCGCGGGCGTGCGGGGCAATAAGCGCGCCTGACGCCGGGCGCAATTGCTCTCCCGGCACTCCCCCGCGCTCCCCAGCTCCGACGCTCCTCAGGCTGGGGCAAATGGCTTAGGCTCTCCGGCATCCCATGGCCGTCCGGCCATTCACCCGGGAATGCTCAAGAAAAAAGGAGAGCCACGATGATCGTCGAAATGCGCACCTACACGACCCATGCCGGCAAAGCCCCTCAATTCGCGAAAGCCTATGAGGAGCTGGGCGCGGATGTTCAGATCCCGATCCTGGGCGGGTTGATCGGCGCCTTCACCACCGAGATCGGCCCGCTCAACCAGGTGATCCATCTGTGGGGCTATGAGGATCTGGCCGACCGCGCCAAGCGCCGGGCCGAGCTCGCAGCCAATGCCGACTGGCCGAAGTATCTGAAGGAAGCGGTGCCGCTGCTCGACCGGATGGAAAACAAGATCCTGGTGCCGCTGTCCTGGTCGCCTGTGAAGTAGGCTGGGGCCGGTCCTACAAACTTCCGCCGTCATTCCCGCGAAAGCGGGAATCCAGAGACCGTAGGGCACCGATCTTGCCGGCGTCCCTGGACCCCCGCTTTCGCGGGGGTGACGAATTAGGAGCGAATAGGAAACCGCAAGGACGCAGCTTCAGGCAAGGCCGGTCTTGCCCATGGCGAGGAACTTGTCGCGGCGGTCGCGGCGGAGCACGCCGCCTTCCTTGGCGAGGAGCGGCTGCAGTGCCGCCTCGATCGCATCGCCCAGGGCCGCGATCGCCACATGGGGCTCGCGGTGGGCGCCGCCGAGGGGCTCGGGCACGATCTCGTCGATGACGCCGAGCTCGTGGAGGTCTTCGGCCGTCATGCGCAAGGCCTCGGCGGCCTCCTTGGCCTGATCGCCCGAGCGCCAGAGGATCGAGGCGCAGCCTTCGGGCGAGATCACCGAATAGATCGCGTGCTCCATCATCAAGACCGTATTGCCGACGGCGAGCGCGATGGCGCCGCCGGAGCCGCCCTCGCCGATGACGACCGAGACGAGCGGCACGCGCAGGTTCAGGCAGATCTCCATCGAGCGGGCGATGGCCTCGGCCTGGCCGCGCTCCTCGGCCCCCTTGCCCGGATAGGCGCCGGAGGTGTCGACCAGCGTGATCACCGGCAGGCCGAAGCGGTCGGCGAGCTGCATCAGGCGCTGGGCCTTGCGGTAGCCTTCGGGCCGGGCGGCGCCGAAATTGTGCTCGATGCGTGAGTCCGTATCATCGCCCTTCTCGGTGCCGATGACGGCGACGGCCTGGCCGCGGAAGCGCCCGATGCCGCCGATCACCGCCTGGTCTTCCGCGAAGGCGCGGTCGCCGGCGAGCGGCGTGAAGTCTTCGACCAGCGCCTCGACGTAATCGGAGAAATGCGGCCGGTCGGGATGGCGCGCGACCTGCACCTTCTGCCACGGGGTAAGCTTGGAATAGGTCTGCTTGAGGAGCCGGTTCACCTTCTCCTGAAGCTTGGAAACCTCGTCGGCGATGTTGAGCTCGCCCGCTTCGGTGAGGTGGCGCAGCTCCTCGATCTTGCCTTCGATCTCGGCAATCGGTTTTTCGAAATCGAGGAAGGTGGGCATGGAGTTCAGACTATCACGCTGCGGGGCGAGGGGTCACGCAAGACGAGATTTCGGGGCCGCGCGCGGCTCACCGGTTCTGGTCGAACCACATAATGAGCGCGCGCGCTGGGCGCAATAGAAGAAGCTTGCACCCGGCCCCTTTAAGGTTTCGTCAACGCTGGGCGACGCCGATCTGACCCGCCGCCTCACGCGTTCCGATAAACGGCCGTCTCGAAGTCCAGATAGAGCGGCAACGCCTTCACATCGGCGAAGGGCAGCACCTGGCTCAGATAAACGCCGCCGATGCCCTTGGCCGGATCGATCCAGTAGAAGGAGTTGGCGAGACCCGCCCAGGCGAGGCTGCCGGGGCTGCGGCCGGTCGGCGCCTCTTCCTCGTTGATCATGAAGGTGAGGCCCCAGGTCTTCTCCAGACCGGGAAAGAACTCGGCATCGTTCGAGTATGGCGGCATCGCGGTCTTGAGCTCATGCACGCGGCAGTCGCCCATCTGGTTGACCGACATCATCTCGACGGTCTCGGGCTTCAGGACCTGATTGCCGTTCGCCTTGCCCTTGTTGAGGATCATGCGCACGAACTTGAGATAATCGCCTGCGGTCGAATAGAGACCGCCGCCGCCCATCTCGAACTCGGGCTCCTGCTCGAGGATCAGGTCCATCGGCGCGAGCGAACCGTCCTCGCCGCGGGCGTGAATCTTGGCGAGGCGCGCGTTCATGTCCGGCGTGATCTTGAAGGCGGTGCTCGCCATGCCGAGCGGCTCGAAGATATTTGCCTTCATGTATTCGCCGAGGCGCTGGCCGCTCACCGCCTCGACCATCTTGCCGGCCCAGTCGATGCCGATGCCGTACTCCCAGCGCTCACCGGGATCGAATTCGAGCGGCGTCATCAGCGCCGCGTCCTTGCAGGTCGTGACCTGCGGGGTGTCGGTGGCTTCCTGGAACCGCAGGATGTCGGCGTCCCAGATCTCGTAGACGAACCCCGAAGTGTGCGTGAGCAGGTGGCGGAGCGTGATCGGCGTGTTGGCCGGGCGCGTCACCGGCTGGCCCCGGCCGTCGAAGCCCTTGAGGACCTCGACCTCGGCCAGATGCGGGATCACGGTGCCGGCCGGCGCGTCGAGATCGAGCTTGCCCTGCTCGACGAGCTGCATCGCCGCGGTGCCGGTGACCGCCTTGGTCATCGAGGCGATCCAGCCGACGGTGTCGGGCGACATGGCCGTGCCTTCGCCGAGCACGCGCTCGCCGAAGCCGGCCTCGTAGAGCGTATCGGATGCGGTGGTGGCGGCAGCGACGACGCCGGCTGCTGCGCCGTCGGCAACGCCTTGCTGCAACAGCGCGTCGGCTGCTGTGCTGAGTGACATGGGCTGACCCTCCCTTACGCGAGTCGCTGGTGCGAGTCGCTGGGTGTGGCCCGGGTCTTGCGGTTTGTTTCGTATGCGATGCGCGCCGGTCTTGCCGGGCGGCCGCGCCGATATCTGCCCGGGTTTCAGAGACGATGATAGCCGGGTGTGACGCGAAGGAGAACCGCGCGTTTGGCGCGTGGGCTGTCTAACAGTTAGATGGCGGCAAAGCCGCGGAGCGACCAGTCACTCACGAACGCGGATCGATCGGATCATGCGATCCCGTGCGGCCGCCCAGGCGGCCCGTTTCTCGATACCACTGTTGAAGCCGATCAGCAGCAGGCGGCCGTCGAGAACGGTCCCGACAGTGTAGTTGTCCATTCTCCTCGCGCCGACGCGTGCCGGGTTCGGCCGCTCGAGAAATGCCAGCATGAAAGGCCGGCCCGCCCACTCCGCCATCGTCAAGCGGATGATCCGCACCTTCGACCCGGGCTTCGTCAGTCCTTTACGCAAGCGATCGAGAAACCCGGACAGCCCGCCCAGCTTCATGGGCAAGGCCGTATGCTTGATCGCGATGTCGAACAGCGGCGTCCGGTCGACGATCACGGCGTCGGGCTGGTTCCCGCGCGGATAAGAGCGCCGAATCTCTGCGGCCGACAGAACCCGGAAGCTCCGTGGCACCAGTACGCTGACGCGGCCGCCCAGGAACGCGCGGCGGACCAACTCGGGCGGTTTGGCCGCCTCGGCGGCGAACCCATCGCCGGTCTGGGCGAGGACCGCGCCGAGAAGTGCGAATACGAGGGGTCGTCTCAAGACGTGGCTCCGAAGCGTGGCAGGACGGCCGTATCGAACCGCGCGCTTACCCGCCCGTGCCGATCTGCTCGGCGATCTGGACGAGGTTTTCGGCCTGGCGGATCGAGGCGATGTCGATGAGGCGGCCGTCGAGGGTGGCGGCACCCCTGCCCTCCTTCTGGGCTTGGGCCATCGCTTCCAAGATGCGCTTGGCCTTGGTGACCTCTTTTTCGGAAGGGCTGTAGCAGTCGTTGGCGAGATCGACCTGGCTCGGATGGATCGCCCATTTGCCGTCGCAGCCGAGCACGGCCGCGCGCATCGCCTGGGCCTTGTAGCCCTCGGCGTCGCCGAAATCGCCGAAGGGGCCGTCGATCGGGCGCAGGCCCGCCGCGCGCGCGGCGATCACCATGCGCGAGATCGGGTAGTGCCACATGTCGCCCCAGAAATAGTCGCGTTCCTCATTTCCCCCGTCTTCGGACTTGTCCGTGAGCACACCGTAATCCGGATTGGGGCCGCCGATCTGGGTCGTGCGCGCCTTGGTCGAGGCGGCGTAGTCCGCCACACCGAAATGCAGGCTCTCGTTGCGCGGGCTCGCTTTGGCGATCTCGTCGACATTGGCCATTCCGAGCGCGGTCTCGATGATCATCTCAAAGCCGATGCGCTTCTTGCGCCCCTTGGCGGTCTCGATCTGGGTCACCAGCATGTCGAGCGCATAGATGTCGGCGGCGGTGCCGACCTTGGGGATCATGATGAGGTCGAGCCGCTCGGAGGCCTGCTCGAGCACGTCGACCACGTCGCGGTACATATAATGCGTGTCGAGGCCGTTGATGCGCACCGACAGGGTCTTCTCGCCCCAGTCGTCATCGCCGATCGCCTCGATGACGTTCTTGCGCGCCTGCTCCTTGTCGTCGGGGGCGACGGCGTCCTCGAGGTCGAGGAAGATGACATCGGCCGAGCCGTTCGCCGCCTTCTCGAAGAATTTCGGGCTCGAGCCCGGCACGGCGAGCTCCGAGCGGTTGAGGCGCGGCGTGGCCTGATCGACGATGGTGAAACTCATGGGAGAGCGTCCTTGGCGTGTACGTGGTGGTTTGCCTGGATTACTAGCTAGCGCGCGGTGGAGACTCAAAGGGTTTCTGGTCCCACCTGCTTCCCTAATCGTCATTCCCGCGAAAGCGGGAATCCATAGTTACGCCCAAAACCGCGCCGGCTGACACATGGATCCCCGCGTTCGCGGGGATGACGAGAGAGCGAGGGGATGACGGGAGAGCGCGGGGATGACGGCAGGGGCAGTTCAGACGGCGGAACGCCGCGCCAACGGGTGGTGCTGCTGGACGAGGGTCTTCAGGCGTTCTTCGAGCACATGGGTATAGATCTGCGTCGTGGAGATATCGGCGTGGCCGAGCATCTTCTGGACCGAGCGCAGATCGGCGCCGTGCGAGAGCAGATGCGTCGCGAAGGCGTGGCGCAGCACATGCGGGCTCACCTTGGCGGGATCGAGGCCGGCGGCGAGCGCCAAATCCTTCAGCATCTGGCCGAAGCGCTGGCGGGTCAGATGCCCCGAACCGGCGCGCGAGGGGAAGAGATAGGGTGAGGATGCGCCTGGCTTCAGGAACCGGTCGCGCTCTTCAAGATACTCCGCGATGGCCTCGCGCGCGGGGACCGAGAGCGGCACGATGCGCTCGCGTCCGCCCTTGCCGGTGACGGTGAGCCAGCGCGGATCGCGGCGCACGGCGGCCAGCGGCAGCGAAACGAGCTCGGAAACCCGGAGCCCCGTGGCGTAGAGCGTCTCGACCAGGGCGACGAGGCGCGCGCCCTCCGCGCCCGGTTCCTCCCGGGCCGTCTTCATCAGCGCGTCGACATCGGCTTCGGACATCAGCTTGGGCAGCGAGCGGCCCTGGCGCGGGCTGTCGATGGTCTGGCAGGGATCGTCGCCGCGCACGCCTTCGGCAAAGAGGAAGCGGTGGAACTGACGGATCGCCGAGAGCTGGCGCGCGGCCGTGCGCGCCGACAGGCCGGACTTGGAGAGCGTGTCGAGATAGCCGCGGATGGTTTCGGTATCGGCAGCCTCCGGCGCCCTGCCCGTCCTGGCGGCGAAGCCGGCGAAGGCTTTGAGGTCACGCGCGTAGGCGTCGAGGGTGTTTTTCGCAGCGCCCCGCTCGGCGGCGCACATTTCGAGAAATGCGTGGATATGGCGGCGATCGATCGTATCCGTCGGGTCGCTCACCGCGTGCCCGCCTAGAGCCGGTTGGCCAGCGCGGCTTCGAGCGCCAGCACGCGAAGCTCGTGGACGAGACCGACATCGCGCAGGCTCTGCAGCACCAGGCGCAGATCGACGTCGTCGAGCTTGGAGAGATCGCCGTCTTCGATGCCGTTGACAACGGCCAGCACGGTCTCGCCGCGTCTTTGCGCGACGGCGGCCGCGCGCATGCTGCGCCAGATGCGCGGGATGGCGCCGCCGGTCCGGGCCACGGCGAGACGCGGGGACAGCGTCGACCAGTCGACCGTGGCGGCGTCGCGGTCGCCGGTCGCCTCGAGCAAGGTGCGCAGGATGGCGATCCGCCGCTCAGCCGCTGCCCGTCCGTCGCGGCGCTGCAAACGCGCCCAGTGCTGGAGCCGGCCGTCATCCCAGAGGATCTGTTCGGGTGCGGCGAGCCGGGCGATGGGCCAGAGCTGTGCGACCGATTCGTTCGCCCGGCTCCCCTTCCCGTCGAGCAAGAGGCGATACCATGTCGTCGCGAGCTGGGTCTCGCCGGCGGTGTAGAGCGCGCGTGCGGCGAAGGGCGCGAAGCGGCGCAGCTCGCGGCCGGGCGCCATGTCGGCGACGAAGGGAGCGAAGACCCGCGCCGCCACGTCGTAGCCACCGTGCTTGCGCGCGAGCGACCAAACGGCGCGCAGGATGGCGGCGCGTTTCCGGGCGTTACGCTCGCCGGCGGCCGCCTTGAAGAGGCGCGCCCGGGCGCGGGCATCAAAGGTGTCGCGCGCCATGGCGACCGCCTTGGCGATCTCATCGGGCTCGATCGTCTGGGCTGCATAGACGCGGCCAAGTTCGGCGCCGTTGAGCGCGCCGGCCTTCGCAGCTTTCTCGCCCGCCTGGAGACGCAAGGCGAGCGGCGCGTCCTTGGCCAGCGCGATCGTGCGCAGGACCGCGAGGTCGTTCGTCTCAGCGGCGTCATCGGGCAGCGGCAGCTTGAGCGCGGCCATCAGTACCATGTGGCCCGGCGTCGGCTGCTTGAGCGAAGCGACCTCGACGGGCTTGCCCGTGCGTCCCCGCTTGCCGTCCGATCCGTTGGCGACCGCCTCGACGAGCTGCTCCCAGGCTTCGTCCGGAATGCCGTCCTGCTCGCGCAGCAGGCTCAGCGCCAGCATGGCCTTGTCGGTGTCCTTCGCAAGCGCGAGGCAGATCACGTTCGCGCGCTGGAGATCCTGGGTGTCGTGCCTGGGAAGCTCACGGTCGACGATGTCGCAGGCGCGCTTGGTATCGCCCGTCAGAAACGCGATGTTGACCAACAGCATCGCCAGGCGCGGCTCGGAGAGCGACGGCGGGACCAGGGCGGCGAGCTTTGCCGCGCCGGTCAGGGCGCCCATCCGGTAGAGCCGGTCGATGCGCTGGGTGACGAGGTGTTCGCCGACGATAAGCCCGCTCGGGGCCTCCGCGCGGGTCAGCAGCAGCCGGCGCGCCAGATCGCGCAGGACGGGCGAGCGGTAGCGGTGCGGTACGCGCCCGGTCATCGCCACCACGTTGGCGCGCGGCGTCCCCGACCAGATGCGCGCACCGAGTCCGCCTTCGCTCTCATCGAGCACGCCGACCGATTCGGGGTTCACCCGGCCAAGGCGCTCCTCACGGATGCCGCCACGCCGCTCGATCGGCGGCCGTCCCGTAGTGCCGCCCTCCGACGGGCTGCGCGGTGTGAGGCGGACCGGGGGGCCGCTCTGGGCCAGTTGAAGGCCAATCGGGTCCTCAGCGGCGGCGAAATGCGCCGGAACAGCCCACAGCCCCGCCATCGCCAAGCCGCCCAGGGCGGATACCAATCGTCTCGAAACGCTCATCCTCAGGACCGGCTGCTCGGCTCGCTGACACACGTGGTTAGGCCAAATTCCCATCCGCCCATCACATGGCCCGCCTTTGAGCGGCTTCAAGCGGGGGATTGACCGTTTGGCAACTTTCCTTACCGCATTATGATTAAGGAACCGCTGAATGAATTGAAACCATTGGGACCTATGGTCTTACTGGTGGTCTTACTGGCGGGTTTTCGAGCCCCCAGGGGGCGATTCCGCGGCGCCGTGAGCCGCGGCGCCGGGCCAAACCCTTCAAGTCGCACGGCGGAAGACCATATATCCCCTGATGTCAGCGAACGGACAATGAGCGGCGCACCCACCAGAACCAGCCAAACAATCGTGCTGGTTGGCCTTATGGGGTCTGGAAAGAGCAGTATCGGGCGGCGGCTTGCCGAGCGGCTCGGCCTGCCGTTCGTCGATGCCGATGCGGAGATTGAGGCGGCGGCCGGCTGCACGATCGAAGATTTCTTCGAGCGCTACGGCGAGGAGGAGTTCCGCAAGGGCGAGCGGCGGGTGATGAAACGCCTGCTCGACGGGCCGGTCCATGTCCTCTCCACCGGCGGCGGCGCCTTCATCGACGCCGAGACACGCGAAATCATTGCCAAAACGGGCATCTCGGTCTGGCTGCGGGCCGACCTTGCCACGCTGCTCGACCGGGTCGGACGGCGCGACGACCGGCCGCTCCTCAAGAACGGCGACCCGGAGGAGATCCTGAAGACGCTGATGGACGAGCGCTATCCGATCTATGCCGAGGCCGATATCACGGTCGACAGCACGGACGGGCCGCCGCGCATCACCGTCGACCGGGTGACCGAGGCGCTCGATGCCTATATCGCCGATCAAGCCCGGCAGGCCGAAGGCGGCGCGCCATGAGCACGGAAGGCCCGAGTCCCACCGGAAGTCCCCCGAGCGAGACCGTCACCGTTGCGCTGGGGGAACGCGCCTATGACATCGTCGTGGGCGCGGGTCTGCTCGACGAGGCGGGCACACGGCTCGCCGCGCTGATCGGCACGCGGCCGGTTCTGGTCATATCGGACGAGACGGTCGCCGGGCTCTATCTCGCGCGCCTGACGGGCGCGCTCAAGCGCGCCGGCATAGCTTATCAAGACATCATCGTGCCGCCGGGCGAGGCGACCAAGTCTTTCGAGGCTTTCGGACGTCTGGCGGAGGCGGCGCTGAAGCGCGGGGTCGAGCGCGGCACCGTGATCGTGGCGCTTGGCGGCGGCGTGGTTGGCGACCTCGCGGGCTTCCTCGCGGCGACGCTGCTGCGCGGGCTCGACTTCGTGCAGATCCCGACCACGCTGCTGGCCCAGGTCGACAGCTCGGTCGGCGGCAAGACCGGGATCAATACGGGCGTCGGCAAGAACCTGGTCGGCGCCTTCCATCAGCCGCGGCTGGTGCTGGCCGATATCGCCACGCTCGATACCCTCGATCCGCGCGAGCTCCGCGCCGGCTATGCGGAAACCGTGAAATACGGGCTGATCGACGATCCGGCCTTCTTCGATTGGTGCGAGGCGAATGCGGGTGCGCTGATCGCGGGCGATCACGCGGCGCGGCAGCATGCCGTCGTCACCGCCTGCCGGGCCAAGGCGCGCATCGTCGCCGAGGACGAACGCGAGGCGGGCGCCCGGGCGCTGCTCAATCTCGGCCATACCTTCGGCCATGCGCTGGAGGCCGCGACGGGCTATTCCGATGCCCTGCTGCACGGCGAATCGGTGGCGATCGGCATGGTCATGGCGTTCGATCTCTCCGCCAGCCTCGGCCTCTGCCCGCCGGAGGATGCCGCGCGGGTGCGGCGTCATTTTGCGGCGCACGACCTACCGACGGGACTCGAAGCGAAGTTATTTTCCGGGCGCCGGCCGAGCTCCGCGGATCTGATCGATCTCATGGCCGCCGACAAGAAGGTGAAGGACGGCCGCATCCGCTTCGTGCTGGCCCGCGGCATCGGCCAGACCTTCGTCGCCGACGATGTCGCGCTCGACGCCGTGCGGGACCTTCTCGACCGCGCGGCGGCGGCCTGAGCCGCCTGCCGCCCGTGACGCCCAAGTGCATTCGGCGTTTACCGATGAACGTTGACCATGGACGTTGACCTATGATCATCGAATACATATTGCCAACGATCGGCATCATCGCCGTTTTGCTCCTCCTGTCGGCGTTCTTCTCCGGCTCCGAGACCGCCCTCACCGCGGTCTCGCGCTTGCGGATGCACGAGCGCGAGCGTCAGGGCGACCACCGCGCCGCTCGGGTTAATACGCTGATCGACCACCGCGAGCGCTTGATCGGCTCGATCCTGCTCGGCAACAACCTGGTCAATATCGGCGCCTCGGCGCTGGCGACCGGATTGCTGGTCGAGTTCTTCGGCGATCATGGCATCGTCTACGCCACGCTCGGCATGACGCTGCTGGTGCTGATCTTCGCCGAGGTGCTGCCCAAGACCTACGCGATCTACAACCCGATCCGCGTCTCGCTCAGGGTGGCGCCGGTCATGCGGGTCATCGTTCTGGTGCTGTCGCCGGTGGTGCGCGCCGTTCAGCTCATCGTCAACGGCACGCTCAAGGCCGGCGGCGTGAAGATCCAGGCGGGCCGCAGCTTCGCCGCCGCCGAGGAAGAGCTGCGCGGCGCCATCGAGCTGCATCAGGGCCCCGAGGAGGACGAGGTCAAGGACGAGCGGCGGATGCTGCGCTCGATCCTCGATCTGGCCGATGTCGATGTCGACGAAGTGCTGACGCACCGCAGCGAGCTTCATACGGTCAATGCCGATGCGCCGGTGGCGGAGATCGTCGAAACCGTGCTGAAGAGCCCCTACACGCGCATCCCGGCGTGGCGCGACGAGCCCGACAACATCGTCGGCGTGATCCACGCCAAGGCGCTGTTCATGGCGACCCAGAAGGCCGAGGGCGCGCTCGACAAGCTCAATATTCAGGAGTGCTGGCAGACGCCCTGGTTCATCCCGGAGACGACCAACCTGCTCGATCAGCTTCGCGAGTTCCGCGCCCGGCGCGAGCATTTCGCCATCGTGGTCGACGAGTACGGCGCGCTCATGGGCGTGGTCACGCTGGAAGACATCCTGGAAGAGATCGTCGGCGAGATCGAAGACGAGCACGACAAGACGCGGCCCGGCGCCGGGCTGCCCGGCGTGCGCACCGAGGGCGACGGCACCTACCTCGTCGAGGGCACGGTCACCATCCGCGACCTCAACCGCGAGTTCGATTGGGACCTGCCCGACGAAGCCGCGGCCACGATCGCCGGCCTCGTCATGCACGAGGCGCGGCGGATCCCGGAGGCCGGGCCGGTTTTCGCCTTCCATGGATTCCGCTTCGAGGTGCTGCGCCGGCGCAAGAACCGCATCGTCCTGCTCCGCCTGGCCCCGCTCAATGGGGACCACGCCGAGCCCGCCGAGAGCGAGCCGGCGGACGCCGCGCCGGAAGGCAAGGCCAAGACGGCCGGCTGACCCGCGCATAGGCGCCCCGCCCGAGGCGCCGGTTGACCGGCCTCCGAACGGCTGCCTATATCACCTGCCAAGCTTTCGCACTGCACAATTTCCGGACCCTTGCCCATGCCGCTCCCGCCACCCGCCGCCCGCACGCCGCTGCACAAGCGCCGGCTGACGATTGACGGCTTCGAACGCGAAGACGGGCTCTACGACATCGAGGGCCGCATCGTCGACACAAAGACCTACGCCTATGAAAGCGACCTGCACGGCCGGGTCGAGCCGGGCACGCCGGTCCACGACATGACGATTCGGCTGACCATCGACGACCGGATGAAGGTTCACAATGTCGAGGCGGTCACCGACCGCGCACCCTTTCGCCCCTGCAACGAAGCGGCGGTCAATTACGCCGAGCTGGTCGGGCTGACGATCGGGCCGGGATGGACGCGCGCGCTGCGCCAGCGGGTCAGCGGAACCGCCGGTTGCACCCACATAACGGAGCTTCTGGGCCAAGTAGCCACAGTGGCGTTTCAAACGATGGTGAAGAAACGCCAGGAAGAAGCACAGAAGCGAACGGTCGATGGCCTGTCCGACCAGCCTCGCAAGCGACCAATGATGATCGGCGCTTGCCACGCCTTTGCCGTCGACGGGCCCGTCGTCAAGATGTACTGGCCGGAATACTACCGATCAGACACCGCCAAGGACGGCGACGAGGACCGCGCAGCCGAGTAGACCGACCGGGCTAACACGCAACCCGGTCGCAATCCTTGTGGTTCGACGATTCGATGTCGTCGAGCATGTCGCGGTAATAGGACACAAGGGCGGCCCGTACGGCGCCAGTCAGGCTCATATCCCCCCGCCGCGCATCGATCCGCCCACACAGATCGTTCACGCTTCCGCCTTCCCGGCGTGCGATTTCCTCAAGAGCCTCCCACAGGCTCGATTCCAATCGCATGCTGGTCCGACGTCCGGAGACCACGACGTTCCGACTAACCTGCCGACTCGTCCGGAAGAGTTCTTCGTTTCCCCACGTCATCATTAGCTATCTACTCGCTGATGGTTGGTCGACTTGGAAGTTCCTCTCAAACCACCCGGTTATTATTCCGAGTATTCTAGTAACCGAAACAGAATAATCAAACGTAAAAGTTGCATATGATGGTAGGTACACGCTATAGTATGTCATAATGTTACGGAAAGATTGCAGTTTTATTGCGAAGACATGACAAACTGCTGGCAAATTTTTTCGCGCTCCCCTCTTTCCCTATCGCCGTCTGCTATTGTTGGTGTTGCGGATCCGCTTCGCCGGGCGCCAGCGCCGTGACCGCCAAGGCATGGACAGGTCCGGCAAGCTCGTCACTCAAGGCGCCATAGACAAGACGCTGGCGCGCCACCCGCGACTGTCCCTCGAAAGCCGAGGCGACAATTGCCACGCGAAAATGGCTCTCACCGCCTTCCGGTGCCGATGCATGCCCCGCATGCAAATGTGACTCGTCGACGATCTCCAGCTGCGCCGGTGACAGCGCTTCGGTCAGCTTCGTCCGTATCGTTTCGGCAACCGACACGTCAGGCCTCCGATTTGCCTGCATACATACAACTGAGCACAGAATTGTGTCGGTCGGCTTTCAAGTCAACAGTATACGGATCAGTTTTTCTGAAGTTCAGCCGAAATTAAATCGGGTTCAGAATCAGTCAACAAATCCGCGTATTTCCGACAAGAATTTCATGCCGATCGGGCAATGATCGTGCGTGCCGGGCTGCGGCAAACGGCGCCGGCTCTGTAATTGCAAATCGATGGCGAATACCCATACTTTAGGGCAATGGCCCGGAAGAAATCCTTCGATGACGTGTTCGATCCGTTGCGCAAAATGCGCACGGAAGAAGTGCGTCCATGCGACCACCCGGGCTGTACCGCGGCGGGCGATCATCGCGCGCCCCGCTCGCCCGACGACTTGAAGAGCTACTACTGGTTCTGCCTCGACCACGTGCAGGCCTATAACCGGGCCTGGAACTACTACGCGGACATGGACGAGACCGAGATCGAGGCGCAGATCCGCTTCGATACGCAGTGGCAGCGCCCGACCTGGCCGCTGGGCGGCCGCGGCGGCTTCGATTTCGAGCGCCGGCCCGACGGGCTCGACGATCCCTTCGAGATGTTCGTCGAGGCGCGCGCGCAAGCCCAAGCCAAGCGCGCCCAGCAAGAGGCGCCGGCGGTCCGGCACGACCGTGAGGAGCAGGCACTGGCAACGCTTAATTTATCCCCTCCTCTCACGGCAGACCGGTTAAAATCGCGCTTCAAGGAACTGGTCAAGAAACTCCATCCCGACGCCAATGGCGGTGACAAGGACGCCGAGGAGCAGTTGCGCCTGGTGATCGAGGCCTATGCCACGCTGAAGATGACGGTGACCGTCACCAAACCGCCGCCGCCCGAACCACAGACCCATCGACACGACGCATAACCTAAAAGACGGAAAGCTGCGAACTATGAGCCAAGAACACGAAACCGTTGTCGGCGACCTGATGCCGACCGGTGAGCCCGACATCAAGGTCTCGGTCCGCCAACTCTTCGGGATCGACAGCGACATGGAGGTCCCGGCCTACAGCCAGACCACCGAGCACGTCCCCGACGTCGACGAAGCCTACCGCTTCAACGCGCCGACGACGCTGGCGATCCTGGCCGGCTTCGCGCACAACCGCCGGGTCATGATCCAGGGCTATCACGGCACCGGCAAGTCGACCCATATCGAGCAGGTCGCAGCGCGCCTCAACTGGCCGTGCATCCGCATCAATCTCGACAGCCACATCAGCCGGATCGACATGGTCGGCAAGGATGTGATCACGCTGAAGGACGGCAAGCAGGTGACGGAGTTCCGCGAAGGGCTCCTGCCCTGGGCGCTGCAACATCCGACGGCGCTGGTCTTCGACGAGTACGACGCGGGGCGTCCCGACGTGATGTTCGTGATCCAGCGCGTGCTCGAGGTCGAGGGCAAGCTGACGCTGCTCGACCAGAACCGGATCGTGCGCCCGCACCCGGCTTTCCGCCTGTTCTCGACCACCAACACCATCGGTCTCGGCGATACGACCGGGCTCTATCACGGCACCCAGCAGATCAACCAGGGCCAGATGGACCGCTGGAATATCGTCGTTACGCTCAACTATCTGGAGCATGACGAGGAGGCCGAGATCGTGCTGGCCAAGGTGCCGAACTACGACGACGCCAAGGGCCGCGAGCTGATCGACGCCATGGTCGCGACCGCCGACCTCACGCGGAACGGCTTCATCAACGGCGATATCTCCACCGTCATGTCGCCGCGCACGGTGATCACCTGGGCGGAGAACGCCGAGATCTTCAAGGATGTCGGCACCGCTTTCGAGGTCACCTTCCTCAACAAGTGCGACGAGATCGAGCGGCCGGTGGTGGCGGAATACTACCAGCGCTGCCTCGGCACCGAGCTGCCGTCGACCGCGCGCGCAACGCCTGCGAACTAGGCGCGGAACCCAAGCGCGCGCCCGGCCATGGCGAAGGACAACAACCCCGTCGAGGAGATGCGGATCGTCACCGCGGCGACGCTGCGCGCGATCGCGCGGCGGCCCGACCTGACGCTCGCCTTCACGCCGGACCCGCCGCACATGACCGGCACCGAGGCGCGGCTGCCGCTGCCCACCCGCGATCTGCCATCCGACGAGGTCGCCGAGCTGCGCGGCCAGTCGGACTCGCTGGCCTTGCAGATCCGCCATCACGACGAGGCGACGCATAACCGGCGCCGGCCCCAGGGCGCGGTCGCGCGGGCAATCTATGACGCGGTGGAGACGGCGCGCTGCGAGGCGCTGGGCGCCAACCGGATGGCCGGGGTCAAGCTCAATCTCGAAGCGGCCATCGATCGGCGCTGCAAGGACGAGGGCTACGCCACCGTCGACACCCGCGAGGAAGCGGCGATGGCCGATGCCATCGGTCTCTTGACCCGCGAGGCATTGCAGGGCACGGCACCGCCGGCCACTGCCAAGAAGATGGTCGATGCCTTCCGGCCGTGGCTGGAAAGCAAGATCGGCAAGGACATCGAGGCGCTCTCCAAGGTGGTCGACGATCAGGAGGCTTATGCCCGCATCGCCCGGCGCCTGATCAAGGATTTGCAGATCGAGGACGAGGACAGCGAGGAAGGCGAGGAGCAGGACGAAGAGGGCGAAGGCGACGACCAGCAGTCATCGTCGGAGAGCGGCGATGAGGGCGGCGAAGGGGCCGAGGCCGCCGCCGACATGGCGATGGCCGCGGAGATGGAGGAGTCCGAGGGTGCGGAGGACGGCGAGGGCCAGGCCGAGGACGCCGACATGGAATACACCCCCGGCGCCGGCGAGGATCAGCCCGCGGGGCCGGGCAAGGCGCTCAGGCCTGACGACTTCGGCGGCAACCGCGCCGACCAGGATCTCTATCACGCCTTCACCGGCGAGTTCGACGAGGTGGTCGAGGCGCCCGATCTTTGCGATGCCGACGAGCTGACGCGTCTCCGCCACCATCTCGACCAGCAGCTCAACCATCTGCAGGGCGTGATCTCGCGGCTTGCCAACCGCCTGCAGCGCCGCCTGCTCGCCAAGCAATCGCGCTGGTGGGAGTTCAATCTCGAGGAGGGCATGCTCGACAGCGCCCGGCTCGACCGGGTTGTCGTGAACCCGATGCATCCCCTCTCCTACAAGATGGAGAAGGACACGGAATTTCGGGACACCGTGGTGAGCCTCCTCATCGACAATTCGGGCTCGATGCGCGGCCGGCCGATCACCGTGGCGGCGATGAGCGCCGACATCCTGGCGCGCACGCTCGAGCGCTGCGGCGTCAAGGTCGAGGTGCTGGGCTTTACCACGCGCGCCTGGAAGGGCGGGCAATCGCGCGAGCGCTGGCTCTCCGAAGGCAAGCCCGCGCATCCGGGGCGCCTCAACGACCTGCGGCACATCGTCTACAAGTCCGCCGACGCGCCCTGGCGGCGCGCGCGCAAGAACCTCGGCCTGATGCTGCGCGAGGGGATCCTTAAGGAGAACATCGACGGCGAGGCCCTCCTCTGGGCGCATAACCGTATCGTCGGGCGGCCGGAGTCGCGCAAGATCCTGATGGTGATCTCCGACGGCGCGCCAGTGGATGACAGCACACTCTCGGTCAATCCCGGCAATTATCTGGAGCGGCACCTGCGCGAGGTGATCGAATACATCGAGACGCGCTCGCCGGTGCAGCTGATCGCCATCGGCATCGGCCACGACGTGACGCGCTATTACCGGCGCGCCGTCACCATCGTCGATGCCGAGCAGCTCGGCGGCACGATGCTGGAGAAACTGGCCGAGCTGTTCGACGAGGACGACGTGGGCGCCCGCGGCCGCCGCCGCGCGCGTCGCGAGGGCGTGGGCGCGCCCGCCAAACGGCGCGCCCGGATGCAGTGATGCGGCTCGTCGGAAAGGTCGCGCTCATCACGGGGGGCGGCACCGGCATGGGGCGGGCGACCGCCGAGCTCTTCCACAAAGAGGGCGCCAAGGTCGCCATCACCGGGCGGCGCGAGGGCGTGCTGAAGAAGGCGGCCGCCGCCATCGGCGACGACGTGCTGGCGCTGCCGTGCGACGTCACCAACGAGCCCGCCGTGATCCGCATGGTCGAGGACGTTGTCGCTGAATTCGGTCATATCGACGTGCTGGTGAATTCCGCCGGCGTCAATCCAAGCCGCGCCGAAATCGCCGAGACCGACCTCAAGGCCTTCCGCGACACGATGGAGGCGAGCGCCACGGGCACCTTCCTGGTCACGCGCACGGTACTGCCTTCGATGCCGGAGGGCGGCTCGGTCGTGCTGATCGGCTCCGCGGCGGCGATCCGGGGCTGGCCGGCCCGCTTCTCGGTGACCGCGGCCAAAGGTGCGGTGCACGCCGTGACGCGCCAGCTCGCGCGCAGCCTCGGCAAGGACGGCATCCGCGTCAATCTGGTCTCGCCCGGCGCCACCCGCACGGAGATGACGCAAGAGCTGTTCGAGACGATGCCCAAGGAAGCGTACGACCGGCTGATCGCCGAGACGCCGCTCGGCCGCATCGGCGAAGCGGACGACATCGCCAAGGCGTGCCTGTTCCTGGCGAGCGACGAGGCGAGCTACATCACCGGCGCGATCCTGCCGGTCGATGGCGGGCAGAGCGCGTGAGCTTGGAGTGGCTTGGGTGACCAAACGCCGCCAATCATCGGCCGTCATCCCCGCGAAAGCGGGGATCCAGGAAACTGGCAATATCGGCGTCGTGGGATCTCTGGATTCCCGCTTTCGCGGGAATGACGGCAATGGAAACGAAAGTTTCCGTCAGTTTTTCTTGGCGCGCAGGTCCCGCAGCTTTGCCTTCTTCAACGCCACGGCGCGTTTGAAATCCCGCAGCGCCCGCGCCTGACGGCCGAGCTTCTCGTATGCGAAGCCGCGCGCCGCATAGGCCTGGTTGGCGCGCGGGTCGATCTTGATGGCCTGGTCGTAGTCGCGGATCGAGCGGCCATACTGCTTCAGCTTGAAGAACGAGCGGCCGCGCTGGACGTAATAGTTCGCCTCGGTGGGCTTGAGCTGGATCGCCTCGCTATAGTCCTTGATCGCCTCTTTCACCGCACCGCGCCGGTAATGAGCCAGGGCGCGCTTGCCGTAGTAGTTCGGCTGGCCGCTGATCTCGATCGCACGCGTAAAATCGGCGATCGCCTTAGCGTATTTGCGCATCCCGATATAGGCGAGACCTCGCACGTAGTAGACCGGGTCGGCCTTGGGGTTCATCTGCAACGCCTTGTCGTAGTCGGCGATGGCCTTGGGGTAGTTCTTGATGGCGCTGTAGGCGAGGCCGCGGCTGTAATAGGCGAGGCTCGCCTTGTTGTTGAGCCCGATCGTGCGGCTGTAATCGGCGATCGCCAGGCGATAGCGCTTCATGTGGTGGTAGACGACGGCGCGGTTGTAGACCGCGGTCGCCATGGTCGGGTTGAGCCGGATCGCTTGGGAATAGTCGGAGGCCGCGTGCTCGTACATCTTGCGGCGGAAATAGGCGAGGCCGCGGTTGTAATAAGTGATCGCCTTGTTGTGCGGATCGCGCAGCCCGGAGGCCAGGATCCGCGAGCAGGCGGATATCACCAGGCGATCGTCGCGGCCATTGACGCAGGCTTGCTCGTCGCTCCTGCTCTGCGCCCCGGCGGCGAACGCCACGACCATCGTGCCGGCGAACGCCAACGTCACCATCGCCGCCCCGCCAAGGCGCGCGGGGGCGATCAAATGTCTCGCTCGCATGCTCAACCCGGTTATCCGTTCCAATCCCTGCCCGGCGATATGGTGCATAAATGACACCCGGGAGGCAACAACCGCCTGCCCTCATCGTTAACTTACGGCGCGGCCTGCGAGAAAATCCCTGTTCCGCCGCAAGTCCGCCCGGCGTCGGCTCGCAAGGTCGGACCAAGCACCGAGAGACATGGGCTTGCCGGTTCCGCCGGCGGCGCGGCATGCGTATGGTCCTGAGCACGACGCGGCGATGGGCGGGAGGGATTGGATGATCGAGCAGCCTGGAAAACCCACGTTGGGCGCACGCATAGGCGGGCGGGCGGTGGCAATGGTCGCCCTCTTGTTTGGACTTGCCGCACCCGCAACCGCCGAACCGACTTTCGCGCTCGCCTGGTTCGGGCGCGACGGGCGGCTGCTGGTCTCAGTCAGCCCCGACGGGCGGGGCTGGGCGCCGCCGGTCAAGCATCGCGCGGCGATCACCTCGAAGAACGGGCCGGCCATGCTCTACGATGCGCGTGCGGGCTGGCGGCTATTCTGGTTCACCCCCGACGGCGCCCGGCTCGGCATGAGCCGGGGCGACGGGAATGCCCGGCGCGGGGTCAAGTTCGGCCCGGTCCGCTTCCAGCCGATCCCGCCCGCGTACCGGCCCTTCGACGATCCCTCGGTGCGGCCCGCCGTGGCCTTCGACGGTCAGCGCCTCGTGCTCGCTTACGGAAGCCGGCGGCCCGGCCGCATCGTTGTTGCAACGCTCAATGCGCGCGAGGGCAAATGGCGGTTCGCGAGCCTTGCTGGCGGGGACGGCTGGATCACTCCGCCCGCGCTCGCTTACGGCAACGACCGGTTCCTGCTCGCCACCGTCGTGGCGGCGCCGGACAACCGGTACCGGCTCAGGCTGCGCCGCTCGCACGACGGCCGGCGCTGGTCGCAGCCGTTCGAGCCGAAGCCGCGGATCTATCTGGCGCCGGTGCAGGGACCGGTCCTCGCCTTCGACGGTGCGCGGTTTCTGCTCGCCATCACCAACCGGCGCGACCGCAACGCGCCGCGCTTTCTTTATCGCTACGACCTCTTTGCCTCGCGGGGCGGCGTACGCTGGCGGCCGCTCGACGGCAGTTTCGTGGCCTGGTCGACGACCCGCGCGGCGGTCAGTATGGCGGTGCGGCCCTATGGGCGCTGCGCCCTCGTTGCGGTCTCCAGCAGTCGGCCCTCGGGCGGCTTCAAGGCGCGCAACATCCATATCCGCTTCGGCGTCAGCCGGACAAGCGAGTGCGCCCGGGCGCGCACCTTCCGCTGGGCGCCGCTCAACGCCCCCTTCCCGCCCCGCTCGATGCTCGACCGCGCCGCCGCCGCCGCTTATGGCAACCCGGACTAGGGCCGTGACCCGGACGAGGCGGCAGGCCGCGCGCTGAACGATCCCGCGCGAACCCTCTTCAACTTACTCCGCCTCACTTGACAATATATGAACACCTGTTTATGTGATCATTCATGATCACCGATGACCAGACCCACGAGCTCGCCGACATGTTCCGGCTGATGGGCGACCACAGCCGGTTGCGGATCGTGCTCCAGTGCCTCGATGGTCCGACGGCCGTAGGCGAGATCGCGGCGCGGTTAGGGCTTTCGCCATCCCTGGTGAGCCATCATCTCCGCCTGCTGCGCGCCGCCCGCATCGTGCGCGCGGAGCGCGAGGGCAAGCACGTCTACTACTCGGCCGCCGATGCGCATATCAGCGGCGTGCTGCGCGACATGATCGAGCATCTGGTCGAACCGCAAGCGAGCGAGCACTGAACGCATGTCAGCCGGCTGCCACACCCATGAGATCGATCCGGGCGATGGGCTCGGTGAGCGGGCGCGCCAGATCCTGTGGATCGCGCTTGTGCTCAACGCGGCGATGTTCGCGGTCGAGATCGGCGCCGGGCTCGCGGCCAAGTCGGTCGCGCTGCAGGCCGACGCGCTCGACTTCCTGGGCGATGCGGCGACCTATGCGATCAGCCTTGCCGTGCTGGGCCGGCCGCTGCGCTGGCGTGCGGGGGCGGCGATCCTGAAGGGCGTGTCTCTCGGCGCCTTAGGTATCTGGGTCGCGGTCGCGACCGTCTTGAGCGCGATCGCGCAGCCCCTGCCCGACCACACGGTGATGGGCGGCGTTGGCGTGCTCGCGCTCGTGGTCAATGCGATCGTCGCGGTGATGCTCTTCCGCATGCGCGGCGGCGACGCCAATCTGCGCTCGGCCTGGCTCTGCAGCCGCAACGATGCGATCGGAAACCTCGCCGTCCTGGCCGCGGCGCTCGGCGTCTTCGGCACCGCCACCGTGTGGCCCGACCTCATCGTTGGCGCGGTGATGGCAGCCCTGGCGCTCAGCGCCTCGGTCTCGATCCTGCGCCAGGCACGGGCCGAGTGGCGGTCCGAGGCGATTGCACCCGCGGAGTGAGCGGCACCTATCGCTTTTTCTGTCCCACCCGGCGGATCCGGCCGTCGCGTTTACCACGCAAGGGCGAATGCGCGGCGATATACTCGGCGACCGCATCCTCCAGATTGACGCCGCCGTCATAGGGCTCGATCGCCTTTTCCTTGAAGACCGTGTAGCCGTCGCCGCCGCCGCGCAGATAGTCGATGGTGGCGACCTTGTAGACCGCATCGTCCTTGAGCGGTTGCCAGCCGTCGGCGCTCCGGACGTCGACCGAAACGATGCGCCTCCCCACGGGTTTCGCCGGATCCCAGACGAAGCGCATGCCCGAGACCTGGGGGAAACGGCCTGCGCCTTCCTTCACCTGGCTCACGCCGTGTTCGAGCGCAGCGCGGATGTCGTGGCCTTTCAGCTTCAAGGTGGCAAGCGCGTTCTGGAAGGGCAGCACGACCAGGATCGAGCCCATCGTCGCCGGGCCCTTGGCCATGCTGGCGCGCACGCCGCCGCCGTTGACGAAGGCGATCTGCGTGCCCTGGGCGCGGGTCTTCCACACGAGCGCGTCGGCGACCATGTTGCCCATCGTGCACTCGCGCGAGCGGCAGGTCTCCGTGCTGCCGTCGAAGCCGGTGGCGAGCTGGCCCACCACTTTCTTGCGGAGCGCGTCGACCGGCCCGCGCATCTCCTTGATCAGCGCTTCCATCTTCGGGTGCTTGGCGATGTCGAAGCTGACGGGCACCAGATCACCCGTCCACTTGACCGGCACGCCCGCCGTGTCGAAGGCGACCTCGAGCTTGCCGACATAGCGCGAAAACGCATAGGCCTGAACCACCAGGACCGGCTTGCCCGACGGCGATTTCACCACCACCGGATAGGGCCCTTGCGCGCCCCGCGCGGTGTTCGACAGCAGCGTGTTGGTGTGACCGCCGACGATCACGTCGATGCCGTCGACCGCGGCGGCGACCTGTTTGTCTCGGGTAAACCCCGCATGGCTGACCGCGATGATCTTGTCGACGCCCTGGAATTTCAGGATCGCGACCGCGCCGGTCAGCGCGGTTTCGGGCCGCAGGAAGACGACCCGTTTGCCGGTCCTGGAGAGCGCGGGGGTCTCTTGCGTCGTGTAGCCGACGATGCCGATCTTTTGTCCATCCACATGCAGCGTCGCGAAGGACCGGACGAGACGGTTCAACGCCGGCTCGTGCGTGACATCGATATTGGTGGCGACAACCGGAAAGCGGGCCTCCTTAATGAAGCGCGCGAGCGCGGCCGGACCGTCGTCGAACTCG
>JARRKQ010000019.1:0-25026 GCA_037387885.1 Alphaproteobacteria bacterium
CGCCGCGCTGCGCCCTCGCGGGAGAGGGCGGAAATTTCCCAATTTTTTCTTGTTTTGTTCACGGGCGGGCGATAGAGTGCCGCCGGTGGGATAAATAACCCCTTATGGCGCTGATGCGCTTCACGATCCGCAGCTACCAATCAGCCTTGACGGCCCAATCAGTCCTGACGGCCGCAGCCCTGATCGCGGCACTCGCCCTGCCCTCGACGCTAGGCGCCCGTGAGCGCCTACCTGGCCCCATCCAGGCCGATGTCGTGCGGGTGCGCGACGGCGATACGCTGGAGGTCAAGGCGCGTATCTGGCTGGGCCAGGTCATCAGCACCAAGGTGCGGCTGGCGGGCGTCGACACGCCGGAGCTGCGGGGCCGCTGCCATCGCGAACAACGGATGGCGGAAGCCGCGCGCGATTTCGTGAAGCGAAAGCTGAACGATCCCCGGGTGACCCTGCACGACGTTCGCTACGGCCAATACGCCGGCCGGGTGCTGGCGCGGGTGATCACCGTACGGGGCGAGGATCTGGGCGCGGCGCTGATCGCCGCCGGCCTTGCCCGGCCCTATCGGGGCCGCCGGCGCGGCTCCTGGTGCGAGCAGGCGCAGCGCCGCTGAGGGACAGGCCGGACAAGCGGCCGGCATGCCCAACGAAAACGGGGCGCCTCGATCGAGGCGCCCCGCTTGTCTTTGATCTTGCCGTCTCGGGCTGTCAGCCGCCTAACGGTCGCCGCCGAAAGTGAGACCGCCAGAGGCGCTAGACTTGCCGCTGGCACGCGGCTTGGCCTTGATCTCCTGGGTGTGGCCCGGACCGTATTTCGGGGCGCTGCCGCCGCCGGCGGTCTGGGCGCCGCCCTTGCGGTAGCGAGCATTCCAGAAGTGCAGGCGCACGCCGGTGCGGTCGCCCGGATAGAACAGCATGCCGTTGGTGCCGCGCACGATCAGCTCCATGTGGCTGCCATCCTCGGCCGGAAGCCAGCGCGCCGTGTCGATCCAACCGAAGGGATCGCGACGCTCGTTGGAGCGGCCGTACTGGCCCTCGAGCTGCTTGGTCACGGCGGTTGCCGTCTTGGTCAGACGCTTGGCGTGCGGAATGGTGCCGTTCCAATCCGGCCAACGCACGATCACGCGCTGCAGCGCATTGTTGCGGCCGAAGATCAGCTCGACGTCGGTTTTCAAGCCGCCGACCTTGCCGCGCGCCACCATGCGCTTGCCACGATCGCGCTTGACCCATTTGCCCCATGCGCCGTTCTCGGCGAGCTCGCGCTGCGGCCCCTTGACCACGCGGCGGACCTTGAAGCCGCGGGCTTTCAGAACGCGCTTGGCCTGGGCCGGCGAGCTGCCCCAACGCAGCCCGGCGAATGTGTAGGATTCCGCCGCTTGAACGATGCCCGTCCAGGCGACCAACGCGCCCGCGGCAAGCGCTCCGAGCGCCGAAAAACGAAATGTCTTCCTCGCTGAAACTCGCTGGTTGAGCATTCTCTCACCCTGTTATTTGCGCCGGACCCCAACATTTCGGCGCCTTTGCATGGACCCGTTCGCCGCCGCTTCTTATTGAACGTCGACGGACCATGCCGGTATAGCGCGCAGCATATAATCAAGTGTTAAGCAAAGGAACTGTTTAAAACAAAATTTAGCAAGTATTCCGCCAGATTCCGGGCCGATTCCGGCCACAGTCGCCGTCCCCGCAAAGTCATTCGCAAGCGCTCGCGCAGACGTTCCCGCGCGGGCTCAGAATTTGGATCAAAGCAGGCCCGGAACCGAGGCCCGTCTCCGCTCAGCGGTTCATCCGGTTTTCGACCAGATCATCCACCACGGCCGGGTCGGCGAGCGTCGAGGTATCCCCCAGATTGGAGAAGTCGTCCTCGGCGATCTTGCGCAGGATGCGCCGCATGATCTTGCCCGAGCGCGTCTTCGGCAGGCCGGGCGCCCACTGGATGAGATCGGGCGAGGCGATCGGGCCGATTTCCTTGCGGACCCACTGGACCAGCGCCTTGCGCAGCTCCTCGGTCGGCTCCTCGCCGACATTGAGCGTCACATAGGCGTAGATGCCCTGGCCCTTGATGTCGTGGGGATAGCCGACGACCGCGGCCTCGGCGACCGCGTCATGGGCGACCAGCGCGCTCTCGACCTCGGCCGTGCCCATGCGGTGGCCGGAGACGTTGATCACGTCGTCGACGCGGCCGGTGATCCAGTAATAGCCGTCCTCGTCGCGGCGGCAGCCGTCGCCGGTGAAATACTTGCCCGGGTAGGTCGAGAAGTAGGTCTGCACGAAGCGGTCGTGGTCGCGGAAGACCGTACGCATCATCCCCGGCCAGGCGTCGGCGATGCAGAGATTGCCCGATGCCGCGCCCTCGAGCTTCTTGCCGTCGCCGTCGACGAGCTCGGGCATCACGCCGAAGAAGGGCCGCGTCGCCGAGCCGGGCTTGAGCTTGGTCGCCCCCGGCAGGGGCGTGATCAGAATGCCGCCGGTCTCGGTCTGCCACCAGGTATCGACGATCGGACAACGCTCTTCGCCGACGACGTGGTAGTACCACTCCCAGGCCTCGGGGTTGATCGGCTCGCCCACCGTGCCGAGCAGGCGGACCGATTTGCGGCTCGTCTTCTTCACCGGCTCGTCGCCCTCGCGCATCAGCGCGCGGATCGCCGTGGGCGCGGTGTAGTAGATGTTGACGTTGTGCTTGTCGCAGACCTGCCAGTGCCGCGAGGCGTCGGGGTAGTTGGGCACGCCCTCGAACATAAGCGTCGTCGCCCCGTTGGCGAGCGGCCCGTAGACGATGTAGCTGTGACCCGTCACCCAGCCGACATCGGCCGTGCACCAGTAGATATCGCCGTCGTGATAGTCGAAGACGTATTGGTGCGTCAGCGAGGTGTAGACCATGTAGCCGCCGGTCGTGTGCAGCACGCCCTTGGGCTTTCCGGTCGAGCCTGACGTGTAGAGGATGAAGAGCGGGTCTTCGGCGTTCATCTCCTCGGCGGGGCAGTCGTCGGACTGGTCGGCGACCAGATCGTGCCACCAGATATCGCGGCCGTCGGTCCAGTCGATCTTGCCGCCGGTGCGCTTGTAGACGATGCAGTTCTTGGCCGTCGGGCAGTTCTTCAACGCCGCATCGGTATTGGCCTTGAGCGGCACGGAGCGGCCGCCGCGCAGGCCTTCATCGGCGGTGATGACCAGGTTCGAATCGCAATCCTGGATGCGGTTGGCCAGCGAATCGGGCGAGAAGCCGCCGAACACCACCGAATGGATTGCACCGATGCGCGCGCAGGCGAGCATCGCGATCGCGGCTTCGGGGATCATCGGCATGTAGATCGTGATGCGGTCGCCCTTCTTGACGCCCAGCGACTTCATGCCGTTGGCGAGCTTGCAGACCTCGGCGTGGAGCTCCTTGTAGGTGAGCTTTTTGTCTTCCTTGGGGTCGTCGCCTTCCCAGATGATCGCGGTCTGATCGCCGCGCGCATCGAGATGGCGGTCGAGGCAGTTGTGCGAGGCGTTGAGCACGCCGTCCTCGTACCACTTGATGTGGACGTTGCCGGGCCCGAAGTTCACATCCTTGATCGAGCGCTCGTACTCGCGCAGATAGGCCGCGTTGTCGATCCAGGCCTTCTTGGCCCACTCGTCGGGTACCGGATAGAGATTATGCTGCTCGAACATAGGCTTGGCCCCTCCCCAATTTTTCGCCCCACAGCCATCCTGCACACGGCCGCGAGCCCGCCTGATTTTCGCTGGGATTATTGAGGATAAGCAGGGGCGAGACAAGCGGGGCTCATTGCCACACCCGCTCGCCCCAAAGGCGTCAGTCCGGCTGGGTCGGGAAGCCGTCGATCGGGCCGAGGTCGATCTGGTCGCGCGCGATCCCCGGCTCGCTCAGGATGTACTCGCCCAGCAATTGCGCCAGCGCCTGCAGCGAGTCCTCGTGCACCCGCTCGTAGCCGTGCGAGGCGTCGAGGCCGAAACAGGCGAGCGCGGTGCGCACGTCGTTTCCGGCCTGAAGCGCGCTCGCGCTGTCGGAGCGGTAGAAACGGAACACATCGCGGCTGAAAGGAATGCGTTTGGTGCGGCAGAGCTCAATGAGCTTGCGTGACAGGTGATAGTCGAACGGCCCGCTCGAATCCTGCATCGCGATGGTCACGCCGTATTCGTTGGTGTTCTGGCCCGGCGCGACGGTGCCGTTGTCGACGGTGACCATCTCGGCAACGTCGCCGTGGAGCGTGCCCGAGACGCCGACACCGACCTCCTCGGCGATGGTCAGGATGACGTGACAATCGACATGCAGATCATGCCCGCTCTGCTTGACCGCCTTGACCGCCTTGACCGCGGCCATGAGCGCCGCCACCCCCGCCTTGTCGTCCAAATAGCGCGAGTTGATGAAGCCGTTGGGGCCGAACTCCACAACCGGATCGACGGCGACGAAATCGCCGACATTGACGCCGAGCTCGATCAGCTCGTTCAGCGTGACGACGCGCTCGTCGAGACGGATCTCGAGGTTCTCCCAGGCGACCGGCTGGGTGTCGATCTCCTTGTTGTAGGTATGGCCGGACGCCTTCAGCGGCAGAATGGTGCCGCGCAGGGTTGCCTCCTCGGCGAACACGCTGATCCGGGCGCCCTCGGCAAACCGCGGCGACCAGGTGCCGATCGGTGCGATCCCCAGCCTGCCGTTCTCCTTCAAACCCTTGACCATCGCGCCGAGCGTATCGAGATGCGCCACGACGGCACGGTCCGGCGTGCGCTGCCGGCCTTCGAGATTGGCCCTGATGGCGCCGCGGCGGGTGAGCTCGTAGGACACGCCCAGCGCCTCCAATTCCGCGCAGGCGTAGTGGACGATGTTGTCGGTGAAGCCGGTCGGCGACGGGATGTCGAGCAGCTCGCGCAGCACCCGGCGCAAATAGTCCATGTCGATGTCGAGAGCCTCGGACATCGAAACGGCCTTGGAGCGCCTGGCCTTCCCGCCGGCGCCCTTGCGGCGCCGCGTCTTCGGACGCGCTGCGGCCGACTTGGGTGTCTGTTCGTTCATGCCCGCGCCACCGTCGTGGGAAACAGCAGATCGATAAAACGCTCGGCCGTCGGCGCCGGCTCGTGATTGGCCAGCCCCGGCCGCTCGTTCGCCTCGATAATGGCATAGTCGGGGCCGTCGGGGGCAGGCACGATGAAATCGAGCCCCACCACCGGAATATCGAGGGCGAAGGCGGCCTCGACCGCGGCCTCGGCCAGCGCCGGATGAAGCTCGTCGGTGACGTCCCGGATCGTGCCGCCGGTGTGCAGGTTGGCGGCTTTTCGAACCGTGATGACCATTCCCTCCGCCGGAACGTCATCCATGGCATGTCCCGTTGCGGCCACGCATCGCCTGGTTTCCTCATCGAGTGGGATGCGGCTTTCGCCACCGGTGGCGGCGGCGCGGCGGCGGCTCTGGGCCTTGATGAGCCGCTCCACGCTGTCGCGGCCATTGCCGACGATCTGCGCCGGCTCGCGCACGGCCGCCGCGGCCACGGCCTGATCGATGACGATGATCCGGAGATCCACGCCCTTGACAAGCTGCTCGACCAGCACTTTGTCGCAGGACCTACCGGCGACCTCGACCGCCGCCATGGCCTCGTCCAGATCGGTGATATCCACGGCGACGCCCGATCCCTGTTCGCCGCGCGCCGGCTTGACCACCACGCGCCCGTGTTTCTGAAGGAAGGCCGCGACCGTATCGCGGTCCTTCGCGATGATCTGCTCCGGCATCATGAGGCCCGCGTTCGTGAGGAGTTGCCGCGTCACCGCCTTGTCGTCGCAGCGGCTCATGGCGACCGCCGAGGTGAGCTCGGAAAGTGATTCGCGGCAGACGATCGTGCGCCCGCCCAGCGACAGCGCGAAATAGCCGTTCTCTGCGTCGAGGATCTCGACGCCGATGCCGCGCCGCCGCGCCTCGTTGATGATGATCGCCGCGTAAGGATTGACCTCGGCTTCGGGCTGCGGCCCGGAATAGAGGGTCTCGTTGATCGGGTTCTTGGACTTGATGGCGAAGACGGGCACGCGCTGGAAGCCCAGCTTCTCGTAAAGCGCGATCGCCTGCTTGTTGTCGTGCATGACCGAGAGGTCCATGAACGACCGCCCGCGCGCGGCGTAGTGTTCGGAGAGCTGCCGCAGCAGCGCCTCGCCGATCCCCGGATGGCGGGCCTGGGGGTCGACGGCGAGGCACCACAGGCTCGAGCCGCCCTCGGGGTCCTTGAAGGCGCGCTTGTGGTCGACGCCCATGACGAAGCCGATCACCTTTTCGCTCGCGTCCTCGACCGCGACCAGCATGGTCAGCACGCGCGATCCGGCGTTCTCGGCGAGGAAGCCTTCGCGCAGCCCCACCATGCCGCGGCGGGCAAGGATGCGGCGCACCGGCTCGCGGTCGGTCTCGCGGTTGAGCCGCCGCACGGTGTAGCCGGCCGGCCGCATCGTCGAGCCGCGATACTGATCGAACCAGATCCGGTAGGTGTGCGAGGGATCGAGAAAGAGCTCCTGCGGCGCCAGCGATAAAAGCACATGCGGGTCGCGCAGATAGAAGGCGATGTCGCGCTCGCCCTCCGCCTCTTTGCGCAACTCGTCGACGAGTGCTTCGGGCGAGGCGAAGGTGTGCGCGAAGATGAGCCGGCCCCAACCGCAATCGACCACCGCCGACACGTCCGGGCGATCGGCCTCGCGTCCCTGCGGCTTCTGCCAGTTACGCAGCGTTCGCGGGTTGGCGCGTTGAATTCGGGATGCGTGATCCTGTCGTGCAACGCTCATTGTCGGCCCTCCATAAAAGAGCGGTCGGCGTCAGATGCCGTGCTGCTGCAGCCACATCTCGAGCAGGGCGACCTGCCAGAGCTTTGAGCCGCGCAGCGGCGTGATGTTTTCCTCCGGCGCCTGCAGCAGCGTCTCGACGTAGTTGCGCTGGAAGAGCTCGCGCTCGCGCGCTTGCGGCTGGTCGAGCACGTCGCGCACGAAGTCGAGGAACGGCCCGCGCAGATATTTGAGCGCCGGCACCGGGAAATAACCCTTCGGCCGGTCAATCACCTCGTGGGGGATCACCGCGCGCGCGGCTTCCTTGAGGATGTACTTGCCGCCGTCGCGCACCTTGAGCTCGCCCGGCACCCGCGCCGCCAGCTCGACCAGGTCGTGATCGAGGAACGGCACCCGCGCCTCGAGCCCCCAGGCCATCGTCTGATTGTCGATGCGTTTGACCGGGTCGTCGACCAGCATGACGGTGGTGTCGAGCCTGAGCGCCTTGTCGATCGCCCGCTCCGCGCCGGGCTCGGCGAAGGCGCGCTCGACGAAATCGCGGCTGGCATCGCCATCGGCGAGGCTCGGATGCACGGCGCGTTTGTATTCGTCGTGATCGCGGTCGAAGAAGGCGGCCGCATAATCGTCGACGGGCGCGGCGCTCTCCATCATCGGCGGATACCAGTGATAGCCGGCAAAGACCTCGTCGGCGCCCTGGCCGCTCTGCACCACGCGCACGTGTTTGGCGACCTCCTGGCTCAGCAGGTAGAAACCGATGTTGTCGTGGCTGACCATCGGCTCGGACATGGCGTCGACGCTTTCGCTCAGCGCCGGGATCGCGCGGTCGGCATCGACGAAGATCTTCTGGTGGTCGGTGGCGAAGCGCTCGGCGACGATGTCGGAATATTTGAACTCGTCGCCGTCTTCGTCGTTCACGCTCTCAAAGCCGATCGAGAAGGTCTTGAGGCCGGTCTGGCCCTCCTCGCTCAAGAGGCCGGTGATGAGGCTCGAATCGAGCCCGCCGGAGAGCAGCACGCCGACCGGAACGTCGGCGACGAGGCGGCGGCGGACCGCAACGCGCAGCGCCTCGAGGGTGGCTTGGCGCCAGGTCGCCTCGTCCCAGTTGCGCTCGTCCTCACGGGCGCCGAAATCGAGGCGCCAGTAGCGGCGCTCGTCGCGCGCGCCGTCGGGCGCGATGGTCATCACCGTCGCCGGCGGCAGCTTGCGCACGCCACGCACAATGGTGTGCGGCGGCGGCACCACGGCGTGGAAGGTCATGTAGTGGTGCAGCGCGACCGGATCGATCGCGCGGTCGACGTCGCCCGCGGCGAGGATGGCGGGCAGCGACGACGCGAAGCGGAAACGGCCCTTGGTCTCGCTCCAATAGAGCGGCTTGATGCCGAGGCGGTCGCGCGCCAGCGTCACCCGGCCGCTGTCGCGCTCCAGGATGGCGAAGGCGAACATGCCCGACAGGCGCTCGACGCAGTCGGGCCCCCAGGCGTGGAACGCCTTCAGGATTACCTCCGTGTCGCCGGTGGAGAAGAAGCTGTAGCCCTTGGCTTGCAGCTCGTCGCGCAGTTCGGGGTAGTTGTAGATCGCGCCGTTGTAGACGATCGAAAGCCCAAGCGCGCTGTCGGTCATCGGCTGTTGCGCGTTCTCGCTCAAGTCGATGATCTTGAGGCGCCGGTGCCCGAAAGCGACCCGGCCCTGCGCCATCAGCCCCGACGCATCAGGCCCACGCCGCGCCAGCCGCTCGGTCATCGCCGCAACCACTTCGGTCGAAGCCGCCGCGCCGTCGAATCTGATTTCGCCAGCTATGCCACACATGAAGGATGAAGTCCCCGGGTTACCGATCCCATGCCCGCGTTCGCCCGGACCACGCAGGCGTCCTCTGCCGCCCATGCGCTCTGAGCGGACAATGATAGGCTTCCGCCAATATTATTTGGTTAATCTAAGATAATGGGAGATCGAATTGGCGATTCAAGTCTGAATTCGATCGCCAATGTCACGCCAAAATCAAATGTAGTATATCCACAATATTCTAGCGTACAGGCAAATAAGTAGAATAAAATTTACTTGTGGCGCATTTAGCCCTCGTTTGAGTGCTTTAGTCTATTTATTTCACTTAGTACGCAGCTGGTTTTGTTTTAACAAAATCTTGAACGCCGGCCGCCGGTCACGGATCGATGCCCGCCATGCCACACAGGATGCGCCACTCATCCTCGCCGACCGGCACCACGGACAGGCGCGTCTGGCGCACCAGGGCGAGGTTGGCGAGCCGCGGCTCGGCCTTGATCTCGGCTAGCGTGACGTTGTGCTTCACTGGGAAGAGCGCCTTGAAGTCGACCATACCGAAGCGCCCGCTTTCGTCGGTGTTGTCGGGATAGTGCTCCTTCACGACCTCGAGCACGCCCATGATCCGCTTCTCGTCGACCGAGTGATAGAAAAAGGCGCTGTCGCCTTTCTTCATCGCCTTCATGTTGTTGTTGGCCTGGTAGTTGCGGATGCCGTCCCACTCGGCGGTGCCGGCCTTGACGTGATCGTCCCACGACCACGCGCCCGGTTCCGATTTGACCAGCCAATACGCCATCACCGCCTCCACTTGCCCCGTCGCGTTGGTGGGGGTTGTCGCGCACCGGCCTTCAGCCGTCAACGCCCTCCGCCTTGAAGGGCCGGGCGAGCAGGCCGGCGACGGCCTCGTCGATCGCCGCGCCATGATGCAGGATGGCGTTGACGGCGCTGGCGATCGGCATCTCGATCGTCATACGCTCGGCGAGCGCGGTGACCGAGGCGGCGGTGGCCACGCCCTCGGCCACGGTGTTGCGCTTGCCGAGGATCGCCTCAAGCGTTTCGCCGGCGCCGAGCGCCATGCCGAGCGACATGTTGCGCGATTGCACGCCGGTGCAGGTGAGCGCCAGATCGCCCAGCCCCGACAGGCCGTAAAGCGTTTCGATGCGCGCGCCCTTGGCGAGGCCGAGGCGGACGATCTCCGCCAGGCCACGGGTGATGAGCGCCGCGCGCGCGTTGTCGCCGAGCTTGCGCCCTTCGACGATGCCGCAGGCGATGGCGAGCACGTTCTTGACCGCGCCGCCGATCTGCGCGCCGACCACGTCGGGTGACCAGTATGGCCGGAAGGTGGCGCTGCCGAGCGCCTTGACGAGGGTGCGGCCGAGCCCTTCGGCGTCGGTCGCGAGGGTAATCGCGGTGGGCAATCCCCGCGCCACTTCGCCTGCGAAGGTGGGACCGGAGAGCACGCCGACGGCGCGGCCGGGCGCCAGCTCCGCCATCACCTCGCTCATGAGCTTGCCCGTGCCTTCCTCGATGCCCTTGGAGCAGATGAGCGTGGGCACGCTCGGCGGGACATGCGCGGCGAGCTCAATGACGATGGCGCGCGTGTGCTGGGCCGGCGTCACCAGCAATACGGCCTCGGCATCCTTGGCCGCTTCCTCCATGTCGTTCGTGGCGACGATGGCTGGGTCCAGCGGGATCCCGGCGAGATAAAAGGTGTTTTCGTGATGCTCGTTGACGGCCTTGGCGACGCGGGTGGTGCGCGCCCACAAGCGGACGTCGCGGCCGGAGCGGCGGGCCACGGCGGCAAGCGCGGTCCCCCAGGCACCCGCGCCGATGATGGCGATCTTCTGCATGCGCCTCAGTCTAGCAGAACGGCGGGCCGGGAAAGAGCGCGCGTCGGCCTAGCCCATCGCCGCTTCGAACAGCGCCTCGAAGTCGGCAGCGCTGGCGGGGCGCGGGTTCGACGGGGTGGAGTGATCGGCGACCGCGCCTTCGACCATCGCCGGCAGCACCTCGTCGGTCACGCCCATTTCCCGCAGGTTGGCCGGCAGGCCGAGCCGCGCGTTCAGCGTCTCCACCTCGTGCGCCAGGTCGGCGTCGGCGCGCAAACGGAACGCGATCCGCATCCGATCATATTTGTCGCCCACATGGCCTTCGTTGAAGCGTAAGACGGCCGGGAGAATCACCGCGTTGAGCGTGCCGTGGTGAAGCGTCACGTCCTCGAGCCCACCGAGGGGATGCGACATGGAGTGCACGGCGCCGAGGCCCTTCTGGAACGCCATCGCGCCCTCCATGCTCGCCATCATCATGTGCCAGCGGGCCTCCTTGTCCGAGCCGTCGGCGACGGCGCGCTCGATCCACTTCCAGGCGCGCGTGGCGCTGTCGAGGCCGATCGCTTCGGCGGGCGGGTTGATCTTGGGCGAGAGGAAGGTCTCGACACCGTGGGTGAAGGCGTCCATGCCCGTTGCCGCGGTCAGCCCCGGCGGCAGGCCAAGTGTGAGATCGGGGTCGCAGATCGCGCGCTTGGGAATGAGGTGCGGGCTCAAGAGCCCCATCTTGCGGCGGTCGCGGAAGGTGATCATCGAGCCGCGGCCGACCTCGCTGCCCGTGCCCGAGGTGGTCGGCACGGCGATGACCGGCGCGACTTTGTCGGTGATGCGTGGCACCCCGCCCTCGATCGCCGCGTAGCTTACCAACGGGCCGTCATGCGTCGCCAGCAGGCCGACCGCCTTGGCAAGATCCATCGACGAGCCGCCGCCGAGCGCGACCAGGCCGTCGCAATTCTCCGCGCGGTAGATCTTGAGCGCATCCTCGACCGCGTCCTCGGTCGGGTTGGTCGGCGTTTCGTCATAGACGGCGACCGGCAACGAGTTGGGCAACGTGGCGCGGACGGTGCCGAGGATGCCCGCCGCGGCGATGCCCTTGTCGGTGACGATGAGGGGGCGCTCGATACCGACGGCTTTCAGTTCATCGGCGAGGGTTTCGATGGCGCCGTGATCGAAATTGATCGTCGTCAAATAGCTGATGACCGTCATGCCAAAATTCCTCCATCGTCGCGATCATTCCAGCGACAACAATGTTCACCCAATGACGTCACGTCAGACTTTTGCGGGCCTGCTCCGCACCCGCCGCGAGCGCCCGAAGCTTGTCGGTCGCGACGTCGCGGGCAAGCGGCGCCATGCCGCAATTGGTGCAGGGCTGGATGCGCGCCAGGTCGGCATATTTGGCGGCCTCGGCGATCACGCCGGCCACCTGCTCGGGGCTGTCGATCTCGTCCGTCGCGACATCGATCGCGCCGACAAGGATCGCCTTGTCGGGCAGCAGGCGAATGAGCTCCATCGGCACATGCGAGTTGGCGCATTCGAGCGAGACCTGGCTGACCTTGCCCGCATTGATCGCCGGAAAGATCTCCTCGTATTGTCGCCACTCCGCGCCCAGCGTCCCCTTCCAGTCGATATTCGCCTTAATGCCATAGCCGTAGCAGATATGAACGACAGTCTCGCAGGAGAGGCCCTCGACGGCGCGGTCGAGTGCCGCCACGCCCCAGTCGCGCACGTCGTCGAAGAAGACGTTGAAGGCGGGCTCGTCGAACTGGATCACGTCGACGCCGACGGCTACCAGCTCCCGCGCCTCCTGGTTCAGCAGCGCGGCGAAGGCCATCGCCATGTCGGCGCGCTTGTTGTAGTGGGCGTCGGCGATGGTGTCGCAGATCGTCATCGGCCCGGGCAGCGTCCATTTGAGCTGCTTGTCGGTGTAGGCGCGCAGATACCGCGCTTCGTCGACATGCACCGGCTTGGGCCGCGTCACCGCCTGCGTCACCGTCGGCACCTCAACGGTATAGCGGTTGTCCCTAATCCCCATCTTGGTCTTGAGGTCCCAGTCGATGCCGGCGACGTGCTCCAGGAAGCCATGCACGAAATGGATGCGGAACTGCTCGCCGTCGGAGACGATGTCGATGCCCGCCGCCTCCTGCTCCTTCAGCCAGACGAGGGCTGCGTCCTGCTTGCCGCGGACGAGGTCGTCGCCGTCGAGGCGCCACGGCGCCCACAGCGTTTCCGGCTCGGCGAGCCAGGACGGTTTCGGCAGCGAGCCGGCAATCGTGGTCTCGAGCATAGCGCCCAGTCCTCCCTCAAAGCCGGCCGGATTTTGTTGGAAATAGTGGCCTGGCACTGGGACGCTAACAGACGTTTCTGATATTCGCTACTTGGCGCTGCGAACAGATTCCGGGTCGCCGCCATCCTGGGCGCCCTCTTTCGTCCCGGTCAGCGCCAGGAACAAATCTTCCAGATCGCTCTCATGCGTCGTCAGGTCGGCGATGGTGATGCCCGAGCCGCGCACGGCATCCAGTATGTCGCGCATGCGCGTCTGGCTCGGCTTGTAGCGGACGATGATGTTGCGCGTGCCGTGCAACACGGCGTCGAACTGGCTGAGCGCCTCCGGCAGGGCGTTGAGGGCGGAGCTCGAGATGATCGAGAGCTCCTTCCTGTCGACGCGCGCGATGAGATCCCAGGTCGCGTCGGCCGCGATCACCTCACCGTGGTGGATGATGGCGATGCGGTCGCAGAGTTGTTCGGCTTCTTCCAGGTAATGCGTCGTCAGCACGATGGTGACGCCGGCGCGGTTGAGCGCGCGGACATGACCCCAGAGCTGCTGGCGAAGCTCGACATCGACGCCGGCCGTCGGCTCGTCGAGCACCAGGACAGGCGGGCGGTGCACCATCGCCTTGGCCACCATGAGCCGCCGCCGCATGCCGCCGGAGAGCGAGCGCGCGTAAGAATCCGCCTTGTCGGCGAGGCCGACGACCTCGAGGATTTCCTTCGTCCGGCGCTCGGCCTTGGGTACGGCGTAGAGCCCCGCCTGGAATTCGAGCAGCTCGCGCGGGGTAAAGAAGGCGTCGAGGTTGAGCTCCTGCGGCACGACACCGATCGAGCTTCGCGCCGCGCGCGTCTCGCGGTCGATATCGTGGCCCCAGACGGCGGCGCTGCCCGAGGTCTTGTTCACGAGGCCGGCGAGGATATTGATGAAGGTCGACTTGCCGGCGCCGTTGGGTCCGAGCAGGCCGAACAGGCTGCCGCGCGGAATATCGAGGTCGACCGCCTTCAACGCCTCCTTCGCCGGCGCGTGGCGGCCGCCCTTGTACACTTTGGTCAGTGCGCGCACCGAGATCGCATTCTCAGGGAGCCCGCTCATCGGCGGTCCATCGGCGCGGTCATTGGTAGTGCGGTCTTCGGGCATCGTCCTACTCACCGGCCGTCATTCGGTTGTCGTCCGGCGCTCAAGTTGCTCAAGCTGCGGCGGCATGCGTTGACCGCCGAGCGGACAGGCGCATCGCGAATGTTGATCGTCGGGAGGCTTTGGGTATCATCCGCTGCTCCCGGCGGTCAACGCGGACGCGTGGCGGCGCACGATGGTGTGCACGGGCCAGCGCGCACAATAGCAGGGCGACGACATGGCGGACAAAGCAGGGGCGGACGAAACAGGCGCGGCGGGCGCGGCAGGTGCCGCAGACGAGATCATCCCGACCAACGAGACCACGGTCTCGTGCGACGGCGGCGGTGGGGCGCTCGGGCATCCGCGCGTCTTCCTGCATATGGAGGATGGCCGGGTCGAATGTCCCTATTGCGGCCGCGAATACGTCCTGACCGGCGGGGCGCAGCCCGCGCACTGACGCGCGCTCATTTGCTCTGAGGGGCAATTGGAAGAACATTTGGAACATAGGGGGCGGCCGATGGGCGTCCTTCCGGCGGACATCGCCACATCACCGGCTCGGGCCGGCACGAAAGAAGGGAAGCAATCATGAAGTTCTTGAGTTTCGAGCGCGGCGGCGCGGCAACTTGGGGCGCAGTCATCGATGGCGGCGTCGTCGATCTGGGCAAGGCGATGGGCGGAAAGTTTCCCACCCTGCGCTCGGCGATCGAGGGGAACGCCCTGAAGGACGCGGCCGGCACCGCTGACGGCGCCAGCCCCGATGCGACCATCGACGAGATCACCTTCCTGCCGGTGATCCCCGATCCCGACAAGATCCTCTGCGTCGGCCTCAACTATAAGAGCCATATCGAGGAGACGGGCCGCAGCGACAGCGACTATCCGACCATCTTCACCCGATTCACCAACACCCAGGTCGGCCACGGCCAGCCGATGATCCGGCCCAAGGACTCGACCGCATATGACTACGAGGGTGAGCTCGCGGTGATCATCGGCAAGGGCGGCCGGCACATCTCGGAGGCCGACTCGCTGAATCATGTCGCCGGCTACTCCTGCTACAACGACGGCAGCATTCGCGACTGGCAGCGCCATACCAGCCAGTTCATCCCGGGCAAGAATTTCGTCGGCACCGGCGGCTTCGGGCCCTGGATGGTGACGACGGACGAGATCCCCGATCCGACGTCGATGCATCTGATGACGCGCCTCAACGGCGAGACGCTGCAGGATGCGACGACCGACCTGCTGGTCTTCACCATCCCGGTGCTGATCAACTACATCTCGACCTTCACCGAGCTGGTGCCGGGCGATGTGATCGTCACGGGCACGCCGGGCGGCGTCGGCTTCAAGCGCAACCCGCCGGTCTTTATGAAGGACGGCGATACCTGCGAGATCGAGATCGACAAGATCGGCATTCTGAGCAACCCGATCGCCGACGAGTAGGCGCGTTTAGAATATCGCAAGCGCCTCACCGGCCAGGCCGAGCGGCCAGCGGCCGCCGGCATAGAGCCGGAGCTTGATCTCGAAGGGATGGTCGGGCGCGGCACCCGCGAGCCGCGCCGCCATCACCTGCTCGGCCGCCTCCCCGGCCGCGCCCGCCGCGACCCGGATCACGGCTTCTCCGGCAACGCCGTCGCGCGCGGCGGCAAGAGCGGCTGCGCCCATGACGATGTCCGAGACGGCATGCACCGCTTCGTTGAGCGCGCCGATGAAGGCAGGCGTTTCGGCGACCGGACCGATGGCAGCCAAGCTGGCACGATGGAGCCCCGCTTCGGCGGCCCACCAGCCGGCGCCGGCCGGATCGCGAACGATGCGCTCGGCCTCCGCCCAATCGGCAACCCAATGGATCGTCCCGCCGGCATCGGGATCGAGAGCGTGCCAATAGGCTTCCGCCTCGGCGGTTTCCGCCTGCGCCGGCGGCTGGCCGACGCTGGAGAACCAGGGCAGCGCCGCCAGTTCCGAACGCGCACGATCAAGGACGGCGCGGAGCCCCGCACCGCCCTCGCCCGCCGTGAGCGCCGGGTCACCTATGGAATGCTCAGTTATGGTATTCGGAGACCGGGTCGTTGCCGCGCTGCTCGCGCCACAGGCCGAGCTTCTGCTGCACCGGCCGGTCGGAGAAGCTGAAGAGGACGGCATCTTCGTCCGCCTCGTGGCGATGCTCGAGCCAGGACGGGATCACGAAGACATCGCGTTTCTTCCACTCCAGCACCTGATCGCCGATATATGTGCGGCCTGTGCCCTCGACCGGCGAGAAGATCGTGCCGTCGGTCGACTTGTAGGGCGAACCCTTAAAGCCCTTGGGCAGCAGCTGCATGAAGGTGCCCATGGTCGGCATCGCGAAGTCACCGTTCGACGGGTTCACGTATTGCACCTTGAGCCCGTGGCAGGCGTCCCACTCCTCGGTCTTGCGCATATTCTCCAGCGCCTCGCGGGTGCGCTCGTAGGGGTAGTTGAAGATCGGCGAGGTCTTGGTCTTGTTGGCATAGCCGAGCGGCACCACCCCCTCGCCGTAGCGCGCCAGCGCATCGCCGATCGGACGGGTCAGCGGCTGCTCGGGATCGGGATAGTGCTCGAGGAAGCTGGTCTCCAGGAAGTTCACCAGCGGCACGTCGAGCCCGTCCATCCAGACCATCGGCTCGTCGCTCTCGTTGCCGTGGTCGTGCCAGGTCCAGGACGGCGTGATCACGAAGTCGCCCTCGTGCATGATCGTCTTCTCGCCATCGACCGCGGTGTAGGCGCCGTTACCTTCGACGATGAAGCGGAGCGCCGAGGCGGCATGGCGGTGCGAGCGCGCGATCTCGCCCGGCAGGATGAGCTGCAAGCCGGCATACATCGACGGGGTGATCCGCGACTCGCCTCGCAAGCCCGGATTTTCCAGCACGATGACGCGGCGCTCGGCTTCCTCGGCGGTGATCAGCTCACCCGCCTCCATGATTTGCGCGCGGATCGCGTCATATTTCCAGATCGCGACCTCGGCCTGGGTCACAGGCTCCGGCGTCACCAGGCCGGCCAGCGACTCCCACAAGGGCGCCATGTTGCCGGTCGACAGCCGCTCGTAATAGGCCTCGCGCTCTGGTGTGTGCGCCGGGTTGGGGCCCGCGCCGCCGTTGCCAGCCTGCTTATCCATGACGTCTCCTTCTCCGCCGCCTGAAACTATTCACCTGAAACCATTCGCCTGAAACCATTCGCCTGAAACCATTCGCCTGAAACCATTCGCCTGAAACCATTCGTAAGTATACTGACTATACTTAGTATCCCAGGACTTAGTATCCCAGTCTGGCGGGACTAGGCCGCCATAGCCTCGGGCTCGGGCAGTCTAAGGCCTAGCTTGTCCTCGACCAAGGCCCGGCAGCGCGCGAGATAGTCCTCGCGCATATCCTCGTTGGTCCGCTTCTTGATGCCCCATTTGCGGTAGATCGCGTTGTTTTTCGAGCCCGCGCGGCCGAAGAAATGCGCCATCGGCGGGAAGATGCGGTCGAGGGCGTCCTGAACAACCGCCTTGCCTTCGGGCGTCTGGATAAGATCGGTACAGAAATCCTCGCCGAACTGGGCGTGAAAGCGCTCCTCGGGCATGGTCATGCGCGCGAGGTTGCGGAGCGGGTGGAAGGCGCACTGCACCAGATCCTCGACCTGGATGATCTCGGCCAGATCGCCGACCATTTTGATGACGCAGAACTCCTCCCAGCGGGTCATCTCGAAGTTGAAGATGCTGAGAGGCTGCTTCTGCGTCGCCTCGGGCAGCATGCGTTCCTCGGGAATGCCCATTTCCCGGCCGAGCTCGAAGAAGCGGTAGTGATGGCCGTACTCCTCCATCACCACGCGGCAGGTGAGCCACTTGGCGTAAGGGTTCGGCGCCAGCGCGATCGCCGGCTCGTCATAGACGCGGGAGCCATAGAGCTCGTTGATCGCGTGGCTGATCACGATCTTCTTGCAGGCCTCCTGGAATTCCTCCGGCGCCTCGCGGAACTCGTCGATGCTGGTGACCTGGATGTCGATATGGTCGCCAGTGGTGTTGGTGGTCATAGTATTTCGTCCTTAAACAAGCGGTTCGGTGTTGAAGGCTTCGAGGTCCGTGGAAAGCGGCGTGAAGCGTTCCTCGAGCGCCGACATGGCGTGGGCGATCGACTGGGGCTGCCAGTCCTCGGTCTCATCGGCGAGCTCGGCAACCGGGCGCGGCTGGGAGAAGAGGAAGATCTCGCGCCCGCGCACGCCGAAGAGCTGGCCGGAGACGTGCTGCGCTTCGGGCAGCGCCAGATAGGCGACGAAGCGCGCGACATGGTCGGGCGAGACCTTCATGGCGCGCTCTTTATATGTCGCCTGCTCGTCGTTCGCCGGCTGGATGATGTCGGTGACGCGGGTATGCGCGAACGGGCAGACCGCGTTGCAGGTGACGTTCGAGCGCGCCATCTCCATCGCCGTGATGCGGGTGAGCGCGAAGAGCCCGGCCTTGGCGGCGGCGTAGCTCGCCTGGCCGTAATTCCCGTAGAGACCTGCGGTCGACAGGATGTTGACGATGCGGCCCCAGCCATACTGATCGCTGTCACCGCGCCCGGCCTTGAACTGGTCGCGCAGCACCTGCGTCGCCGCGTGCGTCAGGTAGTAGCCGGCGCTCAAATTATTGTGGATCACCGCATCCCAGTCGCCCGGATCGCCCTTGAAGACCAGCGCGTCGCGTAGGATGGCGGCGTTGTTCACCAGAATGTCGAGCCCGCCGAACTGCTTCACGGCCAGATCGACCGCCGCCGCCGCGGCCGAGGGCGAGGCAATGCTCTCGGTGAAGGTCACCGCAGTGTCCCCGATCTCGTTGGCGAGGTCGCGTGCGACGCTCGGGTCGGCGCCCTTGCCGTCGATGCCGGTGCCGTTGTCGGCGATCACGACCTTCGCGCCTGCCTCGGCCAGCACGCGCGAGATCGCCTCGCCGATGCCGCGCGCCCCGCCGGTGACCAGCGCCACGCGCCCTTCCAGAAATTTCCCGCTCATGCCCCCGCCTCGAGTTTTGCCTTCTCGGCCTCAGTGTAGAACGCATCGGCGTGCACGTCCTGCCGCCGCACGCGCAGTTTGCGCAAGGCGTCCGTGCAGGTTTCGACCATCACCGGCGGACCGGCGAGATAGGCCTTGGCGCCATCGAGATCCGAAAAATCCGACGCAAGCGCATCGGCCAGATATCCGGTGCGGCGTTCGGTCGGTCCCCCGGGCTCGGAGAGCACGGGGACGAAGGTCAGGTTCGCATGGCTCTCGGAGAGCGCCGCGAAGTGGCTTTCAAGATAAAGGTCGCGTTCGGCGCGGGCGCCGAAATAGAGCGTGATCGGCTGGCCCATGCCTTGGGCAAGCGCCTCCTCGACGATCGCCTTAATCGGCGCCAGGCCCGAGCCGCCGGCCAACGCCACGATCGGCCCGCGATGCGCCTCGCGCAGATGCGCCGCCCCGTAAGGCCCCTCGACCTTGACCGTTTCGCCGACCGCGAGTTGCGAAGCGACATAAGGGCTGACCGCGCCGCCGGGGGTGGTGCGGATGTGGAACTCGATCACCGGATCGTCCGGTCGGTTCGCCATCGAGAAGTCGCGTGGCGGCAGATCGTCGAAAGTCACCTGCGCGTATTGCCCGGCAGAGAAATCGAACGGCCCGCCGCGCTCGATCGCAAGACGCACGATGCGAATGTCGTGCGTCGCCTGTTCGAGCTCGGTGACGGTGCAGTCCATATGGCGGATCGGATGCGCCACGGTCTCGTTCGGATCGAGCCAGCGGACGGTGGCGTCCGACCACGGCACCGAGCGGCAGGCGAGGATCAGCCCCTGGCCGCGCTCGGCTTCGCTCAACGCATATTCAGAATAGGGCGAGAGCTCGACATCGCCTTCGATCAGCTCCGATTTGCAGGCCCCGCAATTGCCAGAGCGGCAGCCATGCGGATAAGGCAGCCCCGCTGCCAGCGCGGCTTCCAGAATGGTCTGTCCCATCTCGACCGCCACCCGATCGGGCCGGTCGGCGAAGGTCACGGTAAAGCTCATGGCGATGTCCTGCGCTCACAGATTAGCCCAGAACATGCCGGAAATCCGTGGGAAATCCGCCGCTCCGGCAGCCTCGCGAGCGCCTCGGAAGTGTTCCTTAGAACAGTTGGAAAGTCAAATAATCTGCCTTCCAAACAATTTGATCTGGTTGCATTCTTCACCTACCCTGCCCACGGCATAGTCCTTGGCAATTTGGATCGACCATGGCGATCAGCTCGAGCAAATCCACCACCACGGTGGCGAAGGGTCCTGACAATCATCGTGACAACCGTCACGACAATCGCAATGGCGAGATTGATTTCGGCGCGCTCAGCGATCTGCTCGGCTATCACTTGCGCCGCGCGCAGGTCGCCATGTTCCAGAACTTCGCCAAGGTCCTCGACGACTGGAACATCAGCCCGGGCCAGGTCGGCGTGCTCGCATTGGTGAAGGCGAATTCGGGCATCAATCAGACACGCGTCGGCAATGCGCTGGGCATCGACCGCTCAACGCTGGTGGCGGTGATCGACCGGCTGGAGGAACGCGACCTTGTCGCGCGCACGCCCTCGCCGACCGACCGGCGCTCGCACGCGCTGGTGCTGACCGAGGCGGGCGAACGCTATCTGGCGGAGCTGCTGCCGCAGGTCCGCGAGCACGAACGCCAGATCGCGACCAAATTGAGCAAGGGCGAACGCGCCACGCTGATTGCCTTGCTGACAAAAGTGGGCGCCGATTGATCCGGACGAGGCGCACGACCGGGATATGAGTGGAGAACCGGCCGCACAATGGGCCGCCGGGATGACGGGGACGGATGACGGATGTGAAGACAATCGGCGATGTGCTGGGCGCGAGCGCGCGGCAGGTTCCCGAAAAGACCGCGATCATCGAGGGCGACACACGCCTCAGCTACGAGGCGCTCGACCGCGCCGCCAACAGGTTCGCCAACGCGCTGCTGGCGCGCGGGCTCGGCGCCGGCGGCACCATCGGCTTCATGTCGCCCAACCACGCGGAGTATCCGGCGCTGTTTTTCGGCGCCGCGCGCGCCGGCTGCCTGCAGGCACATCTCTCGACCCGCTACACGGTGGGCGAGATCCGCGAGGTGGCGTCGCACACGGGCATCGAAGCCGTCTTCGTCGACCCGAACCTGCTGCCGACGCTGATGGAGGCGCGCGCCGCGCTGCCCGAGCTCAAGACGGTCGTCTCGCTCGATCCCACCGGGGTTGACGGCGTCGAGACACTCGACGATTTCCTGGCCGGCGCGCCCGACACGCCGCCCGATGTTACCGTCGATCCGCGGGGACCCTTCTGCATCACCTATACGGGCGGCACGACCGGCTTTCCCAAGGGCGTGCTGGTGACCCAGGCCGCGCGGGTCGCGTCGTCCAAGGTCGCGTCCGGGCCGTTCGGCTTCCGCGAGGACGACGTGATCTATCTGGGCACGCCGCTCTTTCACGTGGCCGGGCTCTTTTCGTGGTTCTGCACCGCGATCTACGACCGCTGCACGGTCGTCCTCACCCGCGAATGGGACCCGGCGGGCCTCGTCCGCCTGGCCGAGCGCGAAGGCGTCAGCGTCATGTGCATGGTGCCGACCCAGATCAACGGCCTGGTCTCGGAGCCCTCACTCGACCCCGCGCGCCTGCCGGCCTTCCGCTACATCAACCACGGCGGCTCGCCGATGCCGGAGGCGCTGTTGCGCCGGATATTCGAGCTCTTCCCGAACCTGATCGTAATGGAGCATTACGGCCAGTCGGAAATCGGCCCCGCCTGCTATCGTCCGCCCGAGCAGGCGCTGGAGAAATGGGCCAGCGTCGGCCGGCCCTTCCCGACCTTGAAGCTCGAGATCCGCGACGCCGACGAGAAGCCCCTGCCCCAGGGCTCGGTGGGCGAGGTCACGGTCAAAGCCGACTACACGTTCAAGGAATACTACCGCGAGCCCGAGCTGACGGCCGAAGTGCTGAACCCGGACGGCTGGCTCAAGACCGGCGATCTCGGCTTCATCGATCCCGACGGCTACCTCTTCCTGGTCGACCGTTCCAAGGACATGATCATATCGGGCGGCGAGAACATCTATCCGGCCGAGATCGAGAACGCGCTCTACGATCACGCCGCCGTCGCCGAGGCCGCGGTGTTCGGCGTGCCGGACGACGAGTGGGGCGAGCTGCCGGCCGCGCATATCGTGCTGAAGCCCGGACAGAGCGTAAACGCCGAAGAGCTCATCGCGTTCCTGGAGACCAAGATCGCCCATCATAAGCGCCCGCGCCTCGTCGAGTTCGTCGACGCCCTGCCCAAGACGGCCATTGGGAAAATCCGCAAGAACGTGATCCGCGCGCCCTATTGGGAAGGCCGCAACCGGGCGATCTGAGGGCGGGCCGTCGCACGCTTCGGCTCGCACCCCCTCGACTCTCCGCCAGCCTTCCGGCATCCTGAGCGCAAGCTTTCTCGGGACATCGCCACCATGAACGACCCCGCAAATTCGGGCGGCAAATCGGGCGCGAAAGCGGACGCCAAATCCGCGCGCAAGCAGCTCTATCTGATCGACGGCTCGGGCTACATCTTCCGGGCCTTCCACGCGATTCCGGTCGCCGCCTTCGTACGCTCCGACGGCGTCCACACGAACGCCGTGAACGGCTTCTGCAACATGGTCATGAAGCTGATCGACGCGGCGCAGGCCGACGAGGCGGTCGACTACATGGCGGTGATCTTCGATGCGTCGTCGGTCACCTTCCGCAACGAGATCTATCCCGAATACAAGGCCAACCGCGACGAGCCGCCCGAAGAGCTCCGCCCCCAATTCGGCCTGATCCGCGAGGCGACGCGCGCCTTTGGGCTGCCCTCGATCGAGATGGTGGGCTATGAGGCCGACGATCTGATCGCGACTTATGCGAAACAAGCGGCGGCCGAGGGCATCGACGTCGTCATCGTCTCGTCGGACAAGGATTTGATGCAGCTCGTCAACGAGCACGTCACCATGCTCGATCCGATGAAGGAGCGGGTGATCGGTCATGACGAGGTGATCGAGAAGTTCGGCGTCGGTCCGGACAAAGTGGTGGAGGTGCAGGCGCTCGCGGGCGACTCAACGGATAATGTACCGGGTGTCCCCGGGATCGGCATCAAGACGGCAGCGCAGCTCATCGAGGAATACGGCGATCTCGAAACCCTCTTGGAGCGCGCCGAGGAGATCAAGCAGCCCAAGCGGCGCGAGAACCTGATTGAGCATGCCGACCTCGCGCGCATTTCCAAGGAGCTGGTGCGCCTCAAGGACGACGTGCCGACCAGCGAGAGCATGGAGGACTTCCGCCTCAAGGATCCCGATGCCGAGGCGCTGCTCGCCTTTCTACGCGAGCAGGAGTTCCGCACCATCACGGCGCGGCTGGAGGCGCGGTTCGCAGCGTCGGGCGACATCGAGCCGCCCAAGGACGCGCCGCCGGCCGACACCGAATACGAGCTGGTGCAGGACGAGGCAGCGCTCCAGACGTGGATCGACCGCGCGAACGAGCTCGGCTACGTCGCGGTCGACACCGAGACGACATCGCTCGATGCGATGCGCGCCGAGCTCGTCGGCTTCTCGCTCTCGGTCGAGCCGGGGCGCGGCGCCTACGTGCCGGTGGGACATACAGGGCCGGCGGGCGGCGAGCTTGATCTCGACGGCGCCGGCAAGCCCAAGCAGATTGAGCTGAAGAAAGCGATCAAGCTGCTGAAGCCGCTCTTGGAAGATCCGGGCGTCCTCAAGATCGGGCACAATCTCAAATACGATATGCAGGTGCTGGGTCGGTACGGCATCGACGTGGCGCCGATCGACGACACGATGGTGCTGTCCTATGTGCTCGAGGCGGGGCTGCACGGCCACGGCCTCGACGAGCTGGCGCAGCTTCATTTCGGTCATACCAACATCAAATTCGCGCAAGTCGCCGGCACCGGCAAATCGCAAGTGACGTTCGACAAGGTGCCGCTCGACAAGGCGTGCGATTACGCCGCCGAAGACGCCGACATCACGCTGCGTCTCTATCGCGCGCTCAAGCTGCGCCTGCCGCGCGAGCGCATGACCACGGTCTACGAGACGCTGGAGCGGCCGCTTATCCCGGTGCTGGTGGCCATGGAGACGGCCGGTATCAAGGTCGACCGCGATGCGCTGTCGCGGCTCTCCGGCGACTTCGCGCAACGCATCGCCGGGCTGGAAGACGAGATCTACAAGCTCGCCGGCGAGACCTTCACCATCGGCTCGCCCAAGCAGCTCGGCGAGATCCTGTTCGACAAGATGGGGCTCGAGGCCGGCCGCAAGGGCAAGTCGGGCACGCGCAGCACCAGCGTCGACATCCTCGAAGGCCTGGCGGCGCAGGGCCACGACCTGCCGGCGCGCGTCCTCGATTGGCGCCAACTCTCCAAGCTCAAGAGCACATACACCGATGCGCTGATCGGCCAGATCAATCCCGACACCGGCCGGGTTCATACATCATACGCCATGGCGATCGCTTCGACGGGGCGGCTGTCCTCGACCGATCCGAACCTGCAGAACATTCCGGTCCGCACCGAGGAAGGCCGCAAGATCCGCCACGCCTTCGTGGCCGAGAAGGGCCATAAGCTCGTCTCGCTCGACTACTCGCAAATCGAGCTCCGCCTGCTCGCGCATATGGCCGACGTGCCGGCGCTGACGAAAGCGTTCAAGGACGGGCTCGATATTCATGCGATGACGGCCTCCGAGGTGTTCGGCACGCCGGTCGAGGGCATGGACCCGATGGTCCGCCGCCGCGCCAAGGCGATCAACTTCGGCATCATCTACGGCATCTCCGCCTTCGGCCTCGCCAACCAGCTCGGCATCGAGCGCTCCGAAGCGCAGGCCTATATCGACACATACTTCGAGCGCTATCCGGGCATCCGCGATTACATGAACGCGATGAAGGCGAAGGCGCACGAGCAGGGCTACGTCACCACGCCCTTCGGCCGGCGTATTCACCTCCGCGACATCGGATCGAAGAACCCCAACATGCGCGGCTTCCAAGAGCGCGCGGCGATCAACGCGCCGCTGCAGGGCGGGGCGGCCGACGTGATCAAGCGCGCCATGATCCGCGTGCCGCCGGCGCTTCACAAGGCGAAGTTGGGCGCGCGGATGCTGCTGCAGGTTCACGACGAGCTGCTGCTCGAAGTGCCCAAGGCCGAGGTGGACGAGACCGTCGAGACCGTGCGCGAGGTGATGGAGAACGCTTCGCTGCCGGCGCTGGAGCTCGACGTGCCGCTGGTCGTCGATGCCGGCGTGGCCGACAATTGGGCCGAGGCGCATTAGGTCGGCTCCAGGTCCGCTCCCGTGGGAAGGGCTGTTTTGTAAGGCGCCGAG